>NZ_JBQENW010000019.1:0-87956 GCF_052044835.1 Bacillus sp. 22475
AAGTGCTTCGACTGACCCTTCAGCTAAAGGTTGTTTTAATTGTTTATTTGAATCTTTTTTCATGGATGGACGCCCCTTTTTCTTAGATTGAAGGGCATCAATTCCTTGTGTTTCGAGCTGTTTTTTCCAAACAGAAATCGTTGAAGGGGCAGGAATATTAAAGATAGCTGCTGTCTCAAATAAGGACATACCGTTTTCAATCATAAAGTTTAGTATGTCTAGTTTAAATTGTTGTGTGTAATTTGTACATCGTTTTAGAAAAGCTTCCAGACCATTCTGTTTATATTGGTTTACCCAATTCAAAATGATTGTGTCACTTATACCGAGCGATCTACCCATTTCTCGATAACTTTCATTTCCGTTCAAATAACGTAGAACGATTTGTATTTTTTCATCAGCTGTAAATTTAGCCATAGAAAAACTGCACCTCCAATTGTTAGACTGTGTCTAACAATTGGGGTGCAGTTCACTTTTCCTATTCAATTAAATTTAAATAAATAGAGAAGAATAAGAAAAGTGGTACTTACATATAGTAGATGTGGGAGAATTCGTATAGTAGTAATAGAATAGTTATTAAGGTTTTTAAATTAATTATTCAGAATATTCATAAAAACACTTTACAAATCAAAAGAAATTAGTAGAATAATAATTAGTAAGAATTTTCTAAAAATAATTCAAAAGAAAGTCTCTCAAAGTTAGTTTCGTACATATAATTGGGGAGGGTACAAAAATGAAGAAAAAGATGAAAAAGTTTACGGCAGTTGTAGCACCAGTATTAGCAATGAGTGTGGCGTTAACAGCATGTTCTGGATCTTCTGGTGGGGAGAAGAAAACGACTACGACGTCTAATAGTGGTGGGGAAGAGAAGAAATCCGATATTAAATATGCGGCAAAGCAAGTAATGAATCGTACAGAAACGAATGAAATTCCGACGATGGATACTTCGAAAAATACAGATACGTTAGGTTCTCAAATTTTAGGAAACACGATGGAAGGGTTATATCGTTTAGATAAAGATAATAAGCCAATTCCAGCTGCGGCAGAATCTAGTACGAAAAGCGAGGATGGCAAAAAATATACATTCAAATTAAGGAAAGATGCAAAATGGTCAAACGGTGACCCTGTAACAGCGAAAGATTTCGTATTTGCATGGCAACGTTTAGTAGATCCAAAAACAGCTGCGGAGTATGCGTTTATTGCATACTATCTTAAAAATGCAGAGGCAATAAATCAAGGGAAAGCAGAAGTTTCTACATTAGGTGTAAAAGCGGTAGATGATTATACACTTGAAGTTGAACTAGAAAGACCAGTACCGTATTTCTTGAATTTAATGGCATTCGCGTCTTACTATCCATTAAATGAAAAATTCGTAAAAGAAAAAGGAGCTAAATACGGTTTAGAGTCTGATACGACAGTTTATAATGGACCGTTTGTGCTTACCGATTGGAAACATGAGCAAGGTTGGAAATTAAAGAAAAATGATCAGTATTGGGATAAAAAGACAGTGAAACTGGATGAAATTAATTATAGTGTAGTAAAAGAAGGGGCTACTAGAGTAAATTTATATGATACAGGTGCAATTGATTTCGCACTTTTATCAGGAGAATTTGTTGATAAATATAGAAACAATAAAGAGGAGTTTGGAGCATATTCAGAAACAAGTACGTTTTACTTACGTTTAAATCAAAAACGAGGTGGGCAAGATACACCGTTAAAGAGCAAAAAATTACGTGAAGCAATTGCGTTATCAATTGATAAGAAAGGTTTAACGAGTGTAATTCTAAATGACGGTTCAAAACCAGTGGATTACTTAGTACCAAAAGGTTTAGCAAGTGGTCCAGACGGTAAAGATTTCGCAGAATCATTCAAGAATGGTTTAAAACAAGACTCTAAAAAGGCAGCAACAGCTTGGGAAGAAGCGAAAAAAGAACTTGGAAAAGATCAAGTGACAATTGAGTTATTAAATTATGATACAGGTAATGCGAAAAAGGTTGGAGAGTACGTAAAAGATCAAATTGAAAAGAATTTAAAAGGTGTAACAGTAAATATTAAACTTCAGCCATTTAAGCAAAAACTAAAATTAGAATCAGACCAAGATTATGATTTCTCATATGGCGGCTGGAATCCAGATTATGCGGATCCAATGACATATCTTGATATGTTTGAAACGAAAAATTCGCAGAACCAGATGAGCTATTCAAATTCAAAATATGATGACATTATTAATAAAAGTAAGACGGAATGGATGGCTGATGCAAAAAAACGTTGGACAGAGTTAGGGAAAGCAGAAAAATTGTTACTTGAAGAAGATGTAGCACTTGTACCTTTATATCAAAGTGGTAGATCCTATGTTATGAAACCAAATGTAAAGGGAATTGTGAAACATAATATTAGTCCGGAATATAGTTTCAAATGGGCGTATGTAGAAGAGAAATAAAAAAGAGAAGAGCATTTTCAAGTTGCGGTATCGCACTTGAAAATGCTTTTTTTCTGTGCACGATTTTTTTCTGGATGAATATATGTATTATAGAAAACTTGAAGGAGAATCCCATGAAACGAAACACATACATCGATTTCCTAGCTTATTACGGAATAGGAAGTGCTCATCCGGGTGGTTTTACGTTAACAAAACAATTGCTAGCGCAGCTGCCTCTTAGACAGGGAGCGAATGTTCTTGAGATAGGTTGCGGCACAGGGAAAACAGCGGCGTATATGGCAAGGGAATTTGGTTATAAAGTAACAACGGTTGAAAAGAATGAAATTATGGTTCAAAAGGCAAAAGCTAGATGGTTGTTTGAAGGGTTGAATATACAATTGATTCAAGGTGACGTAGAGCAATTACCGTGTTTGAATGACTCATTTGAGTTTGTACTTGGAGAATCGATACTCGCTTTTACAGATAAAGAAAGGGTAATTTCGGAGTGTTATCGTGTACTACAGCAGGATGGCATGCTAGTTGTCATTGAAATGATTATTGATAGACATATTGGGAAGGGCGAGGAAGAAAAAATTGCCCAATTATATGGTATGAAAGAACTACTAACTGAGAATGAGTGGGTACAATTATTTAAGAAAGCGAATTTTAAAAGGGTTACAATTGCTGGCGGTGGTACAATTGCAGAAACGGTCTCTAGCTATATAGAAGAACCAGAATGGAATGTATCATCATATATTCCAAATGATTTATATGAGGCATGGGTACAGCATGAAAATGTACGGCTTATGTATCAACACGTTTTAGGGCATCGTATATTTATATGTGAAAAGTAAAGAAAAAGAGTTGGCTAAAGGTAGCCAACTCTTTACTATGTTAAATGAAGAATAGTGCAGCTAAAGTGATACCGAATATAAAACCGAATCCGAGTTCAACGCCCCAGCCACAACCGCCACCCCAGCCGCCGCCACCACAATTACCGCTACCACAATTACCGCAACCACGACCGCCACAACCGCAGTCACTGAATCCACCACCACAACCGAATCCACATCTGTCACATCTACTAAGGCCGCCGCAAAGATCGCAACCACCGTTTGCGTATGCGTCATAGTATCCGAATCCTGTATCAAAAGATGAGCGCTGTTGCACTGGTTCAATCCATACAGAGCTTTTTGTCACATCAATTATTTTACCTAAATGAATGCGACCATCACGATCTTCAATTCGAACGACTTTACCGAAATAACGTTGGCACGTATCGTAACATTTTTGTCTATGCATGTTCTTTCCTCCTTCTCCATTACAGTAATACGATATGTAAAGGGGACAAGTGCGGCTTGTACGAATGCCCTATCTATCATAATTGTTATAGGAAAGGGGAAATATAGGAAGAGGATATATAAGGAGGAAAAAGGCATGAAATCTACAGATCAGTTTCAGACATACGAAGTACCGTGGGAAGAATTTATTGAAGCATTGCGAGAGGAAATGAAGAAGCAAGTAGGGGCAGATATAATTGATACAGTAGTTTGCAATTTAGAAGATGGCTTTGAGGTGTATACATATGTGCAGGGGGATTTGGAGTTTGAATATAAGGAAGCACTTGAAAGAAAATACGGAAGCGATGCAAAAACTCCTAATGTGCTAACGATTATGTTATTAGCTAGTATTTATAGTACAAGTGAAGAGAATTTACGCTTGCATGCGGATAATAAAGATAATCCGATTGTTGAAGTGTATGTGAAGCAATGAAACACGCTGTGAAAGGCGTGTTTTTTATTTTTATGATAAAATGTTAGAAAATTAAGAAAGAAGGTAGCGGTTTGAAAATTAAACATCTTAATTTAACAGTTTCAGATGTAGTAGCTGCTAGAGAGTTTTTAGAAAAATATTTTGGTTTAACTTGTAGCGGAACAAGGGGAAATGGCTTTGCAGTTTTGCGTGATAATGATGGGTTTATATTGACATTAATGAAAGGGAAAGACGTACATTATCCACAAACATTTCATGTAGGGTTTCCTCAAGAAAATGAAGAACAAGTAGATAAGATAAATCAAAGATTGAAGGAGGATGGCTTTTTGGTCAAACCTCCTAAGCATGCACATGCGTATACGTTTTATGTTGAAGCACCTGGTGGATTTACAATTGAAGTGATGTGTTAATTCAAAATCAAACTTTTTGATATATGTTTTCAATATGAAAAGTAGGAAAAGTCTGTTTTAAGTGTAGAGCTTAAACGGGCTTTTTTACTTATATTATTGGATAGAAAACGCTAGAAGGAATAATATTCAGTTTATATAACTGTTTACATAATAAAGTTATGCTATGTTAGTTGTCCTAAAATACAAGTCATATATCTTGTTTCCTCTCATAAATTTAAACATAGGAATTTGTCTACAAAGGTGGCGAAGCCTCATCATGAAAATTCGAATTTGTGCCACATTCATGTTGTTTCTATTTATATGGTTACATCCTTTTTGGACATTTGCAAAAGGAGAGGAGGCAAAGGAAAGGGTCGTTTCACTTGTATATGATGATTCGGGCAGCATGAGAAATAACGATCGCTGGAAATATGCCAATTACGCTTTGCAAAGTTTAGTTGCGCTATTAGATGCAAAAGATAAATTTTCTTACGTTCCAATGAGTAAGCCAAATGATCCGTTAAATATTTCGTTAACGAAGGATAAAAGGCAAACGGAAATTGAGGGAATTGGAGCGTGGAAAACGTATTTAAATACTCCGTTTAGCGCGGTAGAAACGGCGATGCAATCTATAAAAAAGGAAGCAGATATAGATGGAAAACGTGAATTTTGGCTTATTGTATTAACTGACGGGGCATTTAATGATTTAGAGAAAGATAAGGTTGGCGGAAAAGAACAAATTACACAGAAATTAGCCCAGTTTAAGAAAGAAATGGATGCAAAAAAAATATCGTTACATCCAGTCTTAATTACGATGGAAGAAGATTTAGGCCAACAAGAAAAAGAACAACTAAATACGTTCAAAGAAATATGGAAGAAAGAGATAAATGGTGTTACGATGCCGTCAAGCGGAGAAGATGGTATTGTAAAAAGTGTAAATCAAGTGGCAGCATTAGTTGCAAATCGTGATCCATTCTCCTCTGTTGAATCGATTGTAAAAACGAAAGTAGTAGGGAAAAAAGTAGAGATTACAACACCATTTCCGTTAAAGCGTATGACGCTTGTACGACAATCGCCTTCTCTGCCCGATTATCAGGTCACACAAATTTCTAAACCATTACAATTACAATCTTCTTTTTCCATACATGCACCAGGAGAAGCGAAATTGTTCGGAAATATAGTTCATATAAGTACGGAAAATCAGGAAGTCATTAAGCCAGGAACGTATACGATAGAAGTGGACCAGGACATTGAAAAAGAAGGATTACAAGTACTTGTTGAACCGGCGCTTAACTATACCGTTTCTACTTATGATAAAGATGATGATAGTCAAAAGAATGTTGAAAAAATGTACGAAGGGGCTACTGCTGTTATTGAAGCAAAGCCTACTGAGTTGCCTGTTCAATCTTCTTACTTTCAGGCAGAAGTAGAAATTGACGGAAAACAATATCCGATGAAGTGGGACGATAAGAGGCATGTGTTTTATTACGAAACTAAGCTTGGTAAAGGGTTAGTACGCGGGAAAGTTCATATGAATATAAAGGGGTTTTATAGACAGACGAAAGAATTTAAAATTGAAGCAACTGAAAAACCGAAATTATCACTTCAAACTGTTACAAAAGATTATGAAGAAAAAGTAACAAATTTAGAGAGTAGTAAACCATTTATTTTACAACCGCAGTTAGATGGTAAGCCGATGACAGAAGAAGCTGTAAAAAAACTAGTAAAATCTACTGATGTCACATCTAAACAATCAATCAACTATGAAATAAAGCAACATGGAAATCAAATCTATGTTTATCCTCGTCCCTATTACTCCGACACATTCAATTTTACAGATACCGGCACCGTAGAAGCTACCATCGCAATGCAGGATTCAAAGTTACAAGAAGTAAAGAAAAACATAAAATTCCATATTCAAGATGCTCCGTTTTATGAAAAATATGCGCTCATTTTTAAATTTGTCATTCCTATCACTTTATTACTGTTAGTAGTAGGAATCATTGTTTTAGGGTGGATTGTTAGGCCGAGATTTCACCGGAAAGCACTACTGTATTACGAATGGGATCAAGAGGTAGCAAAAGATTGGCTATATCAATCTGAACCAGAATTACTTCGAAATAAATGGTGGAACCATTATTTTGGTATCCCATTTAGAGCAGAAAGAAAAACTGTGCAATCCGTTACATTTATAGCGAAGAAAGGTTCGAAATCTGTCTTTGTAGCGAAAGAATCACAAGTAGTTGGAATGATTATTGATGGAATGTTTATAACAGAGGATGAAGTAGGAATAGAACATAAGACACTATATCCAAATGAACTTTTACTAATTGATAGAGGATATGGTAAGGAGATTTACAAATATGAATGTGAATAGTAGATAGGGATAAGAGGGAAGTCTTAGCTTTCTTTCCCTTTCTTTTTAAACAAGCAAGAATAGGAAGGTGGTTCACATGACATTACAAGTTCCAACGATATTAATTGGATTAGGTGGAATCGGTAGTACTGTGACGCATCAAATATATGAAAAACTGCCTGAAGAGCGCCGAAAAAAGGTAGCAATGCACGTATTTGATACAGATGTGAATACATTAAGTAAATTTGATCATATTCGAAAGTTTAAGACACAAACAAGTTCTAGTAAAACGCCTAGGGAGTATATTGCGGGAGATCCAACAATCCCAGAGTGGTTTCCGATGGATCCGACTATACTTGATAAGCCCTTAACAGAAGGAGCAGGACAGTTACGCGTCATTTCACGTTTAGCGTTACGTGCTGCGATGAAAGAAGATAAATTGACGTCTTTTTGGCAAGAAATCGAGAAAATTTTTCCGGTTACAAGTGATCAAACGGAATATGGTGTGCGTGTCATTATAGTAACATCACTAGCAGGCGGAACGGGTTCGGGGATGTTTCTACAAATTGCATTATATTTACGTGAAATGCTTCGGAAGAAATTGCAGCATCATAACATTTTAATACGCGGTGCGTTTTTAATGCCGGATGTTTTAGTAAAGACGAGAACAGTTAGTGCGAAAGAGTTTGAAACGGTGCAAGCAAACGGCTATGCATCGTTAAAAGAATTACATGCTATTACGCTCGGTTCTACTGGAGAGTTATCAAAACGCGGCGGTGTAACAATTGAATTAGAGTATCGCCCTGATCAAGTAGATGAAGACGGAAGAACGAATCATACAATTAAACAACATCATTTACCGTACAATTATTGTTTCTTATACGATTATGAAAACCTACATGGACACCATTTACACAATTTATCAGATTATATGGAACAGATGGCAAATACAATTTATTTACAGTTATTTAGCCCGATGTCCACAAGTCATTTTGCGCAAGAAGACAATCAAATTCAGCAATTAGCAGAATCAAGCGGAAAAGGGCGATATTGCGGGGCAGGAACGGCAAAACTCATTTATCCGTATGAGCATGTGTTAAAATATTGTGCTTTAAAATGGGCTGTGCAAGGTTTAGATGAATCGTGGCTTCATTTAGATCAACTGTTTCAAGAGAAGAAGCAAAGATATGACCAAGATGTAAAACGAGGGATGCAGCGTGAAAAGCCGGAGAGAGGTAAAAGTTATTTAGAGGACTTGGAACATCTTGCTACGCGTCCAGAGCAAGCTCATATTTTCTATAGACAAATGTACAATGAAACACGTGAAGGAGCAGAGGGTGGTAAGCTCGGAGTTGCGAAATCAAAACTGTTTTTAGAAGCTGTAGAAAGTTATGTACAACGCACGGTGCAAAAAGATGAGGAATTAAATCGTCTGCAACATGAGTGTAAAATTTCAGCTGCGAAACTGAAAATGATGGAACAAATGAAAGGTGAAGTAGCAAGAGTGGATCACGCGGTTCGTTTATATGCGTATGCGATTCCGAGCCGTGTACATGAACATGTAACGACACTTTTATATGACATGATTGAATCAGACCGCTTTTCACCAAGTGGTTCTGAAGGGCAGTCCTATCAATTAAATACATGGTTTTTAAAGAAAACAGATCCAGTTCACCCAGTAGCAGCACGTTTTATGTTATATGAAATTCGAAAGCAGTTAGTAGAAAAAATGAATCGACTACATGAAAATAATGAACAAAAGCGTAATGTAATTCAAAACTACGATAAAAAATTTAATGTGGGTAATATCGATGGAACGGTAACGGCTGTACGCCGAGTTGAAATTGCTCAACAACAAGGCTGGTTCGGAAAAATGATTAATAATCAGCAACGTTTATTCAAAAGAGAATTTGAAGACATCGTAACGCAATATGTACACAAATTAAATGAATATCGAAAAGAAATGCTATTAGAACTTGTGTATCAATCGCTATATCAAGCAGTTAATAAAATGATTCAATATTGGGAAAGGTTTTTTGATAATTTACATGAAACACGTGAGAATTTATTGTTTGAAATTCAAAAGCGCAGTAAGGAATTTGAAGGGAAAACAAACCCGACGAATGTATATGTATTAGCTGAGGAACAGCTGCAAGAAAAGATATGGCAAGATATGCAGCAACATTTAAATTTAGGTGTACTACCGAAAGATATATCAGCGGAAATTTATATGAGTTTGTATGGGGAATATTGTCGTGATGCGAAAACAGAAGAGATTCAGTCGAAAAAGGTAGAGGATTTCTATCGCGAACATATACTGAGCTATTGTTATGACGAACTGCAAGTACGCTATCGTGATAAATTAGAATTGAATATTATTGAAGCGTTGCGAAAAGAAGCAGATTATAAGAAACGTGATCGCGATGAATACGTTCGTGAAAAAATTGAAGACCTGTTCCATTTAGCGAGTCCATTCGTTCCGAAAGTTGCTCATCATAGGGAATTACAATATTGGGGTATACATCCTTCTTTAAAGAAAGAGCTACAAGAGGAATTAATTCAAGAAATGTTTAAAGAAAAAGATACAGTACACGAAGCCTTTTCGCCATTTGAAGTGATCTGTTATCGAGCACATTATGGTTTATCGCTGCAAGATTTTCCTAAATTATCATCAGGACATATTTCAAACGGATTTATGAATGATAAAGGTGACTATTTCCAATCGTATTATCGCCGCGTAAACAAATTAAATAGTAAAAAATCTAGTCTAACGCCGCATTTAGATAAGTATTGGCACTTACCAGCCTTTATGCCAGATTTGAATGCGACTCAAACAAAATTAGATTATGATAAATGTAATCGTGCATTACTATACGCATATATGTATCGCTGGATTAGTTTAGTTGCTGTTGATGGACAGTTTGTGTATCAATATAACGGTGTGGGACGTAGCTTTTTAATTCAGTCGATGGGGAAAAATATTTCAAGCGAAAGTTATAAATTACACAGAGCATTGCTTCATAATCCGTTTATTTATGAAAACATTTTGTCACGATTTGAAGAAGAGCAAGAAAAGGCGATGATACAAGGTGGACATTTATATACACATCCGTTCGTATTAGGAGCCCAAGATGTAAGATGGCTTAGAAAAGAACATGTCCACAATCTTTTAGACATGATTTTAATGTATGACCGTGAAGCGAAGTATGATCCGACGTTAGAAGAAACATCAGATGAATTATTAAGACTATTCCTTGATGAAATCGAGTTGTATTTCCAGAACTATTACGGTACAGGTGCTGATATGGTTGCAAAGAAAGAGAAAGAAATGTTTATTAAACAATTGTGGGATCGCTCGCATGCGAAAGGATATGTAGATCCAAATAGCGCTCCGTATAAAAAATGGCAAAATTTATTAAGTATTCAAGATGAAGAAGAAACGCCAAAAACGAATGTATAGTGAATGAAAAGGGAATCCTTAAAAGTGGCAATACAACTTTAGAAAAGAGGGATTCTGATGCCGTTTTTAGGAAGTGTATATCAAATATTTGGGTTATATCCGGAACTTTATTATGGGATGATTTCAGCGGAGCTGCAAGAGGAAGCTCAGAAGGAGCATCTTGAAAATAGTAGTGCAGAAGCTGAAGTGGAAGAATAAAAAAAGTGCAGATGAAAATCTGCACTTTTTTGTTAGTATTAAAATGGTGAAATAACCTCAAATGAATTATTATTTTTGAATAATAATTCATTTGAGGTTATTATGATTTTCATTACATTGTATGTAATGAAAATTGTATGAAAATCAATGTAATAAAATGCATATGAATATTAAGGTGGAAAACAACAATGTTTTTGAGAAAATAATTATGTATAAAAATAACATTTGATACATAATCAACCGATTATTTTTGAGTGATTTATTATTGACAATATAATTAATTGTATGATAAATTCAATCAGCATTCTTAATGGTTTTTTGGTACGATTAATATTTTGAAAATTCAATACGATATAAAGAGATTGATTTTTCTGTTTTTATTGAGACGAGTTACTAAGTCTATAGGGGAAGTGAACTATGTATATTTTTATTTTTAAAATAGAACAGTAATAAAGAATGTAACAAGTAAGAGATAAACTTGAAAAAGAGGTTTCAAAGAATGAGTCTTTTCATAAAGAAAGCAATGGATGAAGAAAAGAAAAAAGTATTGAATCAAACTTTAGGAGCGATTGATTTAACTCTTTTAGGTATTGGAGCAATTATTGGTACAGGTATTTTCGTATTAACTGGTATTGTAGCAGCGAAACATGCTGGTCCGGCGATTGTATTATCTTTTGTATTAGCGGCAATTATATGTGCATGTGTAGCTTTCTGTTATGCTGAATTTGCATCTACAGTTCCAGTTTCGGGAAGTGTATATTCATATACATATATGACACTAGGTGAGATTTTTGCATTTATAGTTGGCTGGTGTGTTATGCTGGAGTATTTATTAGCGACTTCTGCGGTTGCAGCAGGCTGGTCAGCATATTTTCAGTCATTGCTACTAGGTTTTAATATTCACATTCCTACGGTTTTTGCTTCGGCACCAGGAATGGGGAAGGGTGGAATCATTGATTTACCAGCAGTTCTTATTATTTTAGTTGTTACATTTTTATTAAGCCGTGGTGCAAAAGAAAGTGCACGAATTAATAATATAATGGTTATTATTAAACTGGCTGTTATTGTAGGATTTATTGTTGTAGGGACACAATATGTAAGACCAGAGAATTGGCAACCATTTCTACCGTTTGGTTTTCACGGTGTGGTAGGGGGCGCTGCTACTGTATTTTTTGCTTTTTTAGGATTTGATGCAGTTGCAACAGCCGCAGAGGAAGTGAAGCGTCCACAACGTAACGTGCCAATTGGGCTACTTGTTTCCTTGTTCATTTGTACCGTTCTATATGTAGGTGTTTCATTCGTGCTAACTGGAATGGTTCTGTTTACGGAATTAAATGTTGCTGATCCGGTTGCATATGCGTTGCGCACTGTAGGAGAAGATAGAATTGCTGGGTTGTTATCGGTGGGAGCGATAGCAGGGCTAACAACAGTTCTGTTAGTAGCTATGTTTGCATTTGTTCGTGTATCTTACTCGATGAGTCGAGATGGACTGTTACCAAAAAGACTTTCAAGTGTCCATAAACGTTTACAAACTCCATTTTTTAATACGTGGGTTACAGGTATACTAGCAGCTTTATTAGCGGGATTAGTGGATTTGAATTTATTAGCTAATTTAGTGAATATGGGAACGATAACAGCGTTTGTGTTTGTATCTATAGCTGTCATTGTATTAAGAAAGACACATCCTGATATGAAGAGGCCATTCCGTGCCCCTCTAGTACCTTTTTTACCTATCGTTTCAATAGTAAGTTGTATATATTTGGCTTTGAACCTTTCTAAGCTTACTTTAATTAGTTTTGTGGCATGGATTATAATAGGCGTTTTCATATATTTTGTATATGCTAAAAAACATAGTAATGTTAGAAATGGAAATAGAGTATAGTCCATTGAAATAATACTTGTAATGGAAATGAAAACACGCTACTTATTCATATAAGAACAAGTAGCGTGTTTTTTCTATTTAATAATCCCATTTTCTAAAATTTTAATAGTTGGTGCCACTTTCACATTAGCTTTTGAAAAGGCACTTGGCCAATCATCTTCAACTTGTTTCCATTCTTTATATTGAAATGCTCTCGCATAATCACCAAATCCGAATGGATCAAGTTGCTGTTTTTGAATTTTGTGGATTAAATCGTTTAAATCATTGTTTAGTTGTTTTGTAATAAGAGAAGTTAATTTTTTTCTATCATTATCTATATCCATGTTGAATGTAAGTTCAGATACGGCAATTTTTAAATCCATTTTAATATTAAATTTGAAGCGGTTATCGCTATAGTCTGTACCGATATCATGATTCATACTAAGAACATTTATTGTTATAAAATCGTCGCCTTTTGTATCTTTTAGATGGCTATTACTTTCAACTAAATTAGAGGGGATTTTCATTGTAAGTGAAACGGGTATATTAGCTTTCTTTTGCACCATAAGAAGAAGGGCGCTTTCATAGCGATTTAAAGACATCTTATAAGTTCCACGAGAGGTTAATAGTGCCGAACCGGTAACAATAACATCTTTCTTCCCTTTTTTTATTTCTGAAATAGCAGGAGTTATGCCTTTATTAAAAGTTTGTCTATGAAATTCATGGAATGTCGTAAACACGGTCCGATTGTATAGTTTGTTCGTATTAATTAAATCTGTTAAATATTCAGGAAGAGCAGGCTTATCTTTGAAATTATTATATATAACAGAAGAAATGGGTCCATCTACTGCAACCATGCGCATATTCCCTGTATTTTTAGGGTCGCGATACCAAACATCCAGATAAGGCATAGCTCCTTCTTGTTTTAAAAAATTCGTGCTAAACAATATAAGCTGTAACTTTTCTGTGGACACTAAACCGCTGCTTGAACTGTTAAACGTATCTTTTGCTTCTCGGGGTGTATGTACTTTCGCTTCATGAATTTCGTACTTTTTCTCTACATCTTCATTGAAAATAGGATTTACGTGATACACAATTAATTTTCCTTTTGCTTTTGCGTCAAAACCGTAAATTAATGAGATGGATTGTTTTTCTAAATCAAGCCGATCTTCACAGCCTACTAAAAAAATTATGAGAAAACAAAATATAATAAAATGAATAAAGCGTCTCATTTAAACTTTTCTCCTTTTCCAATGCTGATAAAGTGTCATGTATAAGAGAAATACAACTGGGAATAGAAAAACGATAAAATAACTAGCAGTTCCCCAAAATTCCCGCAACGCACTTATCTGATAAGAAGAAGGGATATAAAAGAATAAGATGAAAATACACCCGAATAATAAAAAATAAATAGGTAATGAACTGCCTTTTTTGTTAAGTAATTGATTAATACCATCTGAAGCAGTAAAAATATAAGGAATACAGGAATCAAAAATAATAAAGAGATAAAATGACAAAAAGATAATTTCAAACCGCTCAAGAAATGAGAAGTGAAACGGTGTAACAAGAGAAAGAGTTGGCCATAAAAACTTTGTTATACCATCTGGACTAAAATAAATAAAAGAAACGAACGTGATTTGAAGATAAATAAATAACGTAATCAAATTTGCAATAACAATTCCTTTTTTTGCAGATGCTTTGTTAGTTAAATAAGGATAAAGGACAAACGCAAACTCGAATCCGAGAAACGCAATGATAGTTGATTTTACGGTGTTTATAATTGGTAGCCATCCTTCCTTGATAAGAGGAAGAAGATATATAAAATGCCCATCTTTAAGAGGAATAAATAATAATAATGGCATCCAAAGTGTAAAGATGACAGTGAAAACAGCAAAACGACTAATAATAAGTGCTCCTTTACATGCAAGCATAAGCATTGGAATAGATAGCAAAATCATAATTAAAGACATAGGAGATCTAGGTAAAATCCAAATATGAATAACGTATAAGAGGGAAAAAATTAAGGAAACAGCTGCGAGTACAGCATATAAAATCCAAAAAATCATTACTACTCTTCCTAGCCATTTTCCAAGATAGCGTATCAGCACATCAAGTAAAGTATATCCTGGATGTTTTTCCATGATTTTTACAATACATAGACTGACTAAAGTAGTAATGACACATCCGATAATAATAGACATCCAGCCATCTGTATTCGCTCCTTGTGCAACTTCACGCGGAAGTGTAAGTACGCCGAATCCGACTTGAACACCACTAATAGTTAAAATGTATTGAAATAAAGTGATCTCCCTCTTTGCACGTTTTGTCACTAATTCTCCTCCTTTTCTTCAACATCTCTTTGCCGGTTATCTTGTTTTAATTGTAGAGATAGTGGCCGTTTCTTCATAATTTTCCATGGGAAACGTATAAGGGTATCTTTTAAATCCGAAGCATATGACGGAGAAAAAGGACTACCATATGGTACACCAAGTGATTCCATAGAAAGAATATGGATGATAATGATTGCCATTCCAACCATAATTCCAATGACGCCAAATAAAGAGGCGGCTATCATCATTGGGAATCGAAGAAGCCGAATTCCTGCTGACATTTCTAAGTTAGGAATAATGAAGGAGGCAACCGCAGTAATTGATACGACGATAACCATAACGTTACTCACAATCCCAGCTTGAACCGCAGCTTGTCCAATTACAATTCCTCCTACGACGCCGATTGTTTGTCCAACAGGCCCAGGAAGCCGAATCGCTGCTTCTCGGAGCATTTCGAGAACTAATTCCATTAATAAAGCTTCTAATATGGGAGGAAAAGGAATTTTGGCTCGAGATTCTCCAATCGTTAACAACAATTTGAGCGGAATCACTTCATAATGGAAGGAAATCATAGCAATATAAAGAGCAGGAGCAAATATTGCAATAAATAGCCCAGTGAAACGAAGGAGTCGTATAAAAGATGGAATCATAGGTCTGAAGCTGTAATCATCTATCGTCTGAAAGAAGGATGAAAAGGTCATAGGTCCTATTAATACGCCTGGTGAGCGATCTACAACAACAGCAATTCGCCCATTCAAAATATGATGTGCCGTTGTGTCAGGACGTTCAGTGATAGACAATTGTGGGAAGAGAGTATAGGAATTATCTTCAACAAATCCTTCTAATTCACCGGTAGTAAGAATAGCATCTACTTTGATTGATTCAATGCGGCATGCCATATCTTGTACAACATCTTCGTTTGCAACATCTGCAAGATAAAGTAAAAAACTTTAGATGTTGCTCGTTCTCCAACAGTGAATTCCTTCACTTTTAATTCGCGATTTGGAATATAGCGACGAATAAGTGCGATACTATCACTTGCCACTTCATTAAATCCTTCGTGTGAGCTTTTTATGGAAGTCTCTGTTGTAGGTTCTTCAATACTCCTTTTTGGCGCCGCCTGTGTATCTAGTTCTAAAGCTGATAATTGCCCGTTTATAAATAAAATACTTTTGCCATGTAAGAGAGATTGCTCAATGTCTATCCACTTCTGAACTTTTTTAATATTCCCTATAGAAATAGAAGATTCCCAAAAATCGTCTTCATTCCATTCTTTAAATAAGAGAGGACGAAGAATATCTACATTAATAACAGTTTTATCTACAAGTCCTTCCATATATATAAGAGCAGCTTCTTGTCCGTTTTTTAACGGGAAAGTGCGTGTAATTAATTCTGGAATACCACTAAATAATTTGGATAAGTGTTTAAGATTAAGCGGCATGGAGGAAGAAATTTCTTTATTTAATACAGTTTCAGATTGCTCATGTGTAGAGAAAGATTTTTCGCCCCTTATCCATTTTCGAAAAGATCCCATATATTCACCTTATTCCTCGTTGAACTTTATATGGGTTATTATGGATAGTTACATACAGACATATGCGCAGTTTAAAATTTATATTGTATATTTGTACATTTAACGCTATAATTATAGTGTTAAAGATGGAATCGTGATATGACCTGTTATGAATCTATCGTTTTATTTATGAATAAATGGATTGGTATTTTAGCAAGATGTGCTAATAAACTACTCCACCATGATGATAGCGTGCCCAAAATGTGGTGCGTATATTTTCGTGGTGGAGTTTTTTTATTCTCAAAAAGGGGGAAAGACCATGAATGACAACATGGTTCATATTACAATTGACGGAAAAAAGTATACAGCGGAGCCTGGTTCAACGATATTGGGTGTTATTAATGAGAACGGGATTGAACATCCGCAAATTTGTTACGTGCCGGAAGTAGATCCTATTCAAACATGTGACACTTGTATTGTAGAAGTTGACGGAAAGTTAATGCGTTCTTGTTCGACGATAGCAACGGAAGGTATGAACGTTGAGCGTGCTTCTGTTCGCGCAAAAGAAGCACAAACAGAGGCGATGGATCGGTTACTAGAAAATCATTTATTATACTGTACAGTATGTGACAACAACAATGGGAACTGTAAACTGCATAATACAGCAGAATTAATGGAAATTGAACATCAAAAATATCCTTATGAACCGAAAGTAGATGTAAGTGAAGTTGATATGACGCATCCGTTTTATCGCTATGACCCTAATCAATGTATTGCATGCGGTCAATGCGTTGAGGTGTGTCAAAACTTACAAGTAAATGAAACGTTATCGATAGACTGGGAAGCGGAACGCCCACGAGTTATTTGGGATGAAGGAGTAAATATTAATGATTCTTCATGCGTTAGCTGTGGTCAATGTGTAACGATTTGCCCTTGTAACGCTTTAATGGAGAAAACGATGCTCGGTGAAGCTGGATTTATGACGGGATTAAAACCAGATATCCTTGAACCGATGGTAGATTTAATTAAAGAAGTTGAGCCTGGATATAGCGGTATTTTTGCGGTATCAGAAGTGGAAGCGGCCATGCGTGATACTCGTACGAAGAAAACGAAAACAGTATGTACATTTTGTGGTGTAGGTTGTTCATTTGAAGTGTGGACGAAGGGGCGTAAAATCCTTAAAGTACAGCCATCTTCAGATGCACCAGTTAACGCAATTTCCACTTGTGTAAAAGGGAAATTTGGTTGGGATTTCGTAAATTCTAAAGAACGAATTACAAAACCTTTAATTCGTAAAAATGGAACGTTTGTTGAATCTACATGGGAAGAAGCACTGAATGTAGTTGCAAATAAATTAGGTACTATTAAAGAAGAGTACGGTAAAGGTTCTATCGGATTTATTTCTTCCTCTAAAATTACAAATGAAGATAATTATGTAATTCAAAAATTAGCTCGACAAGTATTTGGAACGAATAATATTGATAACTGCTCACGTTATTGCCAATCACCAGCAACGGATGGTTTGTTCCGTACAATTGGTATGGGCGGTGATGCAGGGACGATTAAAGATATTGCGCAATCTGGTCTTGTTATTATTGTAGGATGTAATCCGACAGAAGGTCATCCTGTTTTAGCTACACGTATTAAACGTGCACATAAATTACACGGACAAAAGTTAATTGTAGCTGATCTTCGTAAAACAGAAATGGCAGAGCGATCAGATGTCTTTATTAGTCCAAAACAAGGAACAGATCAAGTTTGGTTAATGGCTGTTACAAAATATATGATTGATCGAGGTTGGCATGATCAGGAATTTATTAATGAGAATGTAAATTTCTTTGAAGATTTCAAAGAAAGTCTAGAAGAATATACACTTGCATATGCAGAAGAAGTAACAGGTATTTCAAAAGAAACACTTATTCAAATGGCTGAAATGATTCGTGATGCAGATGGTACATGTATCCTTTGGGGTATGGGGGTAACGCAAAATACAGGTGGTTCTGATACTTCCGCTGCAATTTCAAACTTACTTCTTGCAACAGGGAACTATCGTCGTCCAGGAGCAGGTGCATACCCACTTCGAGGTCACAATAACGTACAAGGTGCTTGTGATATGGGTACTTTACCAGGATGGCTTCCAGGATATCAGCACGTTACTAACGAAATGGAACGTGCGAAATTTGAAACTGCTTACGGAGTGAAAATTGATAGTGAACCAGGTCTTAATAATATTGAAATGCTTCACGCAATTGACGAAGGAAAAATGAAAGCAATGTATCTTGTCGGAGAAGATATGGCTCTTGTAGATTCTAATGCAAATCATGTACATGAAGTGTTGTCGAGCCTTGATTTCTTCGTTGTGCAAGATGTTTTCCTTTCTAAAACTGCTCAATATGCAGATGTTGTATTACCAGCAGCGCCATCTCTTGAGAAAGAAGGTACTTTCACAAATACAGAGCGCCGTGTCCAAAGATTATATCAAGTTCTTCCTACGCTAGGAGATGCGAAACCAGACTGGTGGATCGTCCAGGAGGTTGCGAATAAACTAGGGGCAAACTGGAATTATAGCCACCCAAGTGAAATCTTTGCTGAAATGGCAAGTTTATCACCATTATTCTCGCAAGCGAACTATGAAGTGCTTGAAGGATGGAACAGTTTCCATTGGGGAAATTTTGATGGAACAAATACACCACTTCTGTTCCAAGATGGATTTAACTTCCCAGATAAAAAAGCTCGTTTTGCGATTGCTGACTGGGTACGTCCAGCTGAATTTCCAGCTGAGTTCGACCTTCACATTAACAACGGTCGTATGCTTGAGCATTTCCATGAAGGGAATATGACAAATAAATCAACAGGTATTCAAACGAAAGTACCTGGTGTTTTCGTTGAAATCTCTCCAGACCTTGCAAAAGAACGTGGCGTAAAAACAGGTTCGTTAGTTCGTCTTGTCTCTCCTTTTGGAGCATTAAAATTACGTGCACTCGTTACAGATCGTGTAAAAGCGAATGAGTTATATTTACCGATGAACTCTACAGATAACGAAACGGCAATTAATTTCTTAACAGGTCCTGCTGTGGATGTACGTACGAATACACCTGCGTATAAACAAACGAAAGTGCGTATGGAAGTGTTAGAAGTTGATGGCGAAAATCCGATGCCAAAAGCGAACCCACGCAATAAAAAACGTCACCCTCAAGCTGGAATTGAGGTACATCGTAAGTGGGCACGTCCAGGGTATGTGCATTTAACGGATAAGTAGGAGGAGAAAACTATGGCTGCACCTATAAAAATGATTCAAAAACAAGAATTAACTGAGGAAGAAATAAAACAGCAAAAATTAGATGATTTAAAAGAGATTCTAACTAATAATGAAGAAGCTCTAAATCAGATGTTTAATATAGTAGGGGAATTAAATGACATTGGAATGCTAGAAGCTGCAAATTCTATGCTAAAAGCGAAAGAACCAATTGCGAAGATTGTTCTAGGTCAAGTAACTCGTGAGCCTGTTACAAATTTAATTAATAATATGATGGGCGCTGCAGGTGCGTTAACTGAACTTGACCCAGAACTTACGAAAAAGCTTATAGGTAGTTTATTAGTCGGGCTAGAAGAAGGTAATGAACATCTAGAAAGTAATAAAAAAGTAGGGGTATTCGATCTTATGAAAGTATTGAAAGACCCAGATATTAACCGTGCTATCGGGTTTGGGCTTCATTTCTTAAAAGGAATGGGGAAAGGGTTAAAAGACGAATAAACTTCATGAAGTGAACCTTTCCGCCCAAATATTTGTAGGAAATAGTTTGGGCGGAAGGCTCATTTTGGTAAAATATATAATAAAGTAAAATGAGGCTTTTGGGAGGTATAATTGTATGTCAAAAAAAGTACATGAATTTAATGATATGATACGAAAACTTCGAAAGGAACTTTTCGGAAAAGGACCAGAACGAATTCATACTGTTTTTGCAGAAAATATGGCTATAGCGACTCTTTATGGAAATTTAACACCTACTGAAAAATTTATTTCAAGTACGATGGACGGTGCGGAAATGGTTCATATGGCTAGAACGAAAATGATTCAAGAGGTGTATGCTGCGAATTCCCGTGAACATTTGGAGGAACTTGTTGGAGCAAAATTAGTGAATTTGTTTTCAGATATGAAAGTAGAAGAAGATATTGCAGTTTCTGTATTTGTTTTTGATAAAAATATAACGTGAGAGAAGGATACTGATCGTGAAACCGATACAGGTAGAAAGAGAAATCTTTCGTTATGAACAAGGAGCATTTAAACATATAGAGGACAGCATTGTAACAGAGTTTCCTGTCACCATTAAAATGAACGGACAGGAGTTTGTTACAATGGTTAGTACTCCAGAATATATAGAAGATATGGTAATAGGCTTCTTAGCGTCTGAAGGAATCATTCGGAAGTATGAAGATATTGATAGTGTATGGGTGCAGGAGAAAGAAGGCTTTGTGCATGTAACAACGACAAAAGTAAATCCGTATTATGAACAAATGCAAAATAAACGCTATATTACGTCTTGTTGTGGTATGAGTAGGCAAGGGTTTGTTTTTGCAAATGATGCACTAAGTGCAAAAAAAATGAAGGGTGTCCATGTACAGGTTACGGCAGAGGATTGTTTTCGGTTAATGAAAGAAATGCAGCAATCTGCGGATACGTTTCATCATACTGGTGGGGTTCATAATGCAGCTTTATGTGATGTGAATGGTATTATTTTAAGCCGAATGGATATTGGTAGGCATAATGCACTAGACAAAATTTACGGTTATTGTTTAAGAAACGATATTTCTATAAAAGATAAAATCATTGTTTTTAGTGGTCGTATTTCTTCGGAAATATTATTGAAAGTTGCAAAAATCGGTTGTGAAATTATACTATCAAAATCAGCTCCAACTGAGTTAGCTTTGCAACTAGCGGAAGATTTAGGTATTACGACAATAGGATTTATTCGTAATCACTCCTTAAATGTATATACTCATCCAGAACGTGTTTTAAATATAAAATAAAAGTGAGGCAATGAAGATGAAATCAGTTACATTAGACAAGTTGCAACGTCCGTTAAAGGATTTACGCATTTCAGTTACTGATCGCTGTAATTTTCGCTGCCGATATTGTATGCCAGAAGAAATATTTGGTCCTGATTACTCGTTTTTGTCTAATGATAAAATTTTATCTTTTGATGAAATTGAAAGGATAACACGTATTTTCGTTTCTTTAGGTGTGAGAAAATTACGGATTACAGGCGGAGAACCGTTACTTCGAAGAGGGCTTCCAAAGCTTATTGAGCGCCTTAATAAAATTGATGGTGTAGAAGATATCGGTTTAACAACCAATGGATCGTTACTTAAAAAGTTTGCTCCTGATTTATATAAGGCGGGACTATCACGTGTAACAGTTAGCTTAGATTCCTTAGAAGAAGAGCGGTTTTTCTATTTAAATGGTAATAGGAGCAAAGTGCAAAGGGTTCTGGAAGGAATACAGGCTGCAGCTGAAGTTGGAATGAAAATTAAAATAAACATGGTCGTTCAAAAGGGAAAAAACGAACAGGACATTTTGCAGATGGCGCAATATTTTAAGGAAAATAAGCATATTCTTCGTTTTATTGAGTATATGGATGTTGGAAATTATAATGGTTGGGATTTAAAAGAGGTCGTCTCTAAACAAGAAATAGTAGATACGATTCATCAAGTTATGCCGTTAGAACGGATAGAAGCAAATTATTCTGGTGAAGTGGCTACTAGGTATCGTTATATAGGAAGCGATGAGGAAATAGGTATTATTTCATCAGTAACAGATTCTTTTTGCTCATCATGTACGAGAGCTCGTATTTCTGCAGAAGGAAAATTATATACTTGCTTATTTGCTTCTAAAGGAAATGATTTAAGAGAATTGCTTCGTTCTGAACATACAGATGAGGACATTACAGATGTAGTACGCGATATATGGAATAATAGGGAAGATCGTTATTCAGATGAACGCTTAAATCATACAAATAAGAAAACAATACCTAAAATTGAAATGTCACATATCGGTGGTTAATATATAAAGCTAGCGTCATAGTGAAAAATGGAAAATTTACAAGAGTTGTGGATTTTCTATTTTATAGTAAAAGTGATGATTGATATCTCTGTAAAAGATGTGCAGAGAAATTAAGCAGCATTCAAAAACCTTTATTTTGAGGAGGTTTTTTGAAGCTGCTTTTTTATTTGGAGAAAATGGAGGAATGGGTAATGGCATTTCATAAGCCGGAACAAATTGCTGAGCTTGTCATTGAGGCCGGTGTTCAAAAAGTAAGACAGACATTGCCAGCGATGCTTATTCTCGGTTTTTTAGGAGGAGCGTTTATTGCGATAGGTTTTTTACTTAACATTCGAGTTTTAGGGAATTTACCTGAGCGCTGGGGGAGTCTAGTGAATGTTTTAGGAGGAGCAGTATTTCCTGTTGGACTCATGCTCGTAGTATTAGCAGGAGGAGAATTAATTACGGGAAATATGATGTCACTGTCTATGGCGCTTTATGCAAAGAAAATTACATTGATAAGTGTACTGAATAACTGGGTTTGGATTACTCTCATGAATTTTATTGGGGCAATTTTCGTTGCGTATTGCTTTGGACATCTTGGCGGATTAACAGAGGGAGAGTATTTAAATAAAACGGTAGCGATAGCGGAAGGGAAGTTACATGAATCATTTGGAAGAACTTTAATTTTAGCAATTGGTTGTAATTGGCTCGTTTGTCTTGCTCTTTGGCTCGCTTACGGGACGAGTGATTTTGTCGGAAAAATCATCGGAATTTGGATTCCAATTATGGCATTTGTAGTGATTGGATTTCAGCAAGTAGTAGCAAATATGTTTGTCATTTCCGCTGTTATTTTTGCTGGTCATCTAACGTGGATGGATTTGGCTAAAAATTTTGTTCCTGTTTTTATCGGAAATGTAATTGGAGGAGCTGGGTTTGTTGGTTTTGCTTACTTTGCTTGTTATCAGAAACAACATTCTGATATGAAATAGAGTTCTTGAGAGGAAGGGTATGTAATGGCTGATCGGTATTCACGACAACAGTTGTTCAAACCAATTGGGAGTAAAGGACAAGAAAAAATTCGAAATAAACATGTGTTAATTGTAGGGGCAGGCGCATTAGGAAGTGCAAGTGCCGAAAGTTTCGTACGTGCAGGTGTTGGCAAGTTGACGATTATTGATCGTGACTACGTTGAATGGAGTAATTTACAAAGGCAACAATTGTACTCTGAACAAGATGCGAGAGAGAAAATGCCGAAAGCAATTGCTGCAAAAAATCGGTTAGAACAAATTAATTCGGAAGTACAAATACATGCTTTCGTAATGGATGCAACTCCAGAAAATATGGAAGGTCTATTAAAAAATGTAGATGTAATCATTGATGCAACAGATAATTTTGATATTCGATTTGTAATAAATGATTTATCACAAAAACATAATATTCCTTGGGTATATGGTTCTTGCGTTGGATCGTATGGTATGAGTTATACAATTATTCCGCAAGAGACACCGTGTTTACGTTGTATGCTGAAAAATATTCCTGTTACAGGTGTGACATGTGATACCGCTGGAATTATTAGCTCGACTGTTCAAATCGTCGCAGCATATCAAGTGGCAGAAGCACTCAAAATTTTAGTGGAAGATTTCTCAGCAATTAGAAAAACATTTTTCATGTTTGATATATGGAGTAATCAAAATCATTTTATAAAATTAGGGAAAATAAAAACAGACGCTTGTCTCTCATGCGGTTTGAATCGAACTTATCCTTATTTATCATACGAAAATCAAACGAAAGCAGCTGTTTTATGCGGAAGAAATACAGTTCAAATTAGAACAGTAGACAATAGGAAATACAATTTTAATGATATAGAAAAAGTATTACAAAAACTGGGTAAAGTAGATCGGAATCCGTATTTACTATCTTGCCAATTCGATGATTACCGCATCGTTGTTTTTCGGGATGGTCGTGTTTTTATTCATGGTACAAATGATATTTCGAAAGCGAAACAACTATATTATCGCGTATTCGGTTAATAGAGAGGGTGTCAACAATGGAAAGAAGAGTGCCAATTACGGTTGAAGAAGCTGTTCGTAAAGTGATGGGATTTGCTGATAAAGGCTTAAAGGAGCTATTACCAATTGAATTAGCTTATGGATGTATATTAGCAGAGGATTTAGTAGCTGACCATGATGTACCGTCATTTAATCGTTCGCCGTATGACGGATTTGCTATTCGAGCAGAAGATACTAATTTAGCAAGTTATGAAACGCCAATTGTATTTGAAGTAGTGGGTGAAATTGGTGCAGGATCGCTATTCCATGAGAAAGTAGGTCCGTTTCAAGCAGTTCGAATTATGACGGGAGCACAAATTCCGAATGAGTGTGATGCGGTTGTTATGTTAGAGCTGACTCGTCAATATGAGAAGAATGGCAACAATTATATGGAAGTGAAGCGATCATTCAAAAATGGTGACAATATTTCTTTTCAAGGTGAAGATGCTCGTAAAGGAACAGTTCTTGCAAAGAAAGGATCGTACATTAATCCAGGTATTTCAGCTCTTCTTGCTACATTCGGTTATAGTGAAGTACCAGTTGCGAAAAAGCCTGTAATTGGACTGTTAGCGACTGGGAGTGAATTACTGGATGTCAATGATTCATTACAGCCAGGGAAAATCCGAAACAGTAATACGTACATGATATTGTCTCAAATTCGAAGAGCAGGCGGAAGAGTAAAATATTTTGGGAAGTTTAGTGATGATTTTAATACGTGTTTTACAGCTGTGAAAGAAGCGCTTGGCCAAGTAGATATGTTAATTACAACGGGCGGTGTATCAGTAGGAGATTATGATTATTTACCAGCTATTTACGAAAAGTTAGGTGCATCTGTTCTTTTTAATAAAGTTGCAATGCGACCAGGAAGTGTTACGACTGTAGCACAATTAAATGGCAAGTTATTATTTGGTTTATCAGGAAATCCATCAGCTTGTTACGTAGGGTTTGAATTATTCGTAAGACCGTGTATTCGGACGTATATGTTTAGTGAAAAAGTACATTTAAAAAGAGAAAAAGCGTTATTAGGAGAAGATTTTCTAAAACCGAATCCATTTACAAGATTTGTACGAGCAAAATTGCAATATGATGAGGGGAAATTAATCGCTTATCCATCAGGGTTTGATAAATCTAGCTCAGTTTCTTCATTGGCAGAATCAAATGCGTTTATCGTATTGCCGGGCGGGACAAGAGGATATAAAAAAGATATGTTTGTTGATGTTCTTTTATTAGAAGATAACGAAGGTAGTGAATGGCCTTGGACATTTCATAAAGTGAGAGGTGTTTCTAATGGGACAAGCGCTATTTGAAATTGTAGATAATCCGATTTTAGTTGAAGAAGTAACGAATAAAGTCGCAAGAAGGGAAGCAGGTGCGATTACAACATTTATTGGTACGGTGAGAGAATTAACAAAAGGAAAACGAACGCTACATTTAGAGTATGAAGCATATAAACCGATGGCAGTAAAACAACTTATGAGAATTGGTGAAGAGATTAGTGAAAGATGGCCGGATGCAAAAGTAGCAATTACGCACCGTGTAGGGCGGCTAGAAATAATGGATATTGCGGTAGTCATTGCAGTTTCATCACCGCATCGTAAAGTAGCTTATGAAGCGAATGAGTACGCGATTGAACGTATAAAACGAATTGTTCCAATTTGGAAAAAAGAATTTTGGGAAGATGGAACGATGTGGATTGGAGATCAACTTGAAAACACACCATATCCAGAAGGAAAACCAAAGAAGGAAGAATGAGAAAATGATTACAATTTTATTATTTGCAAATTTGCGTGAGGAAGTTGGATCGGATCGATTAGTAATTTCAGAAAAGCAAGAAATGACAGTGCAGCAATTAAAAGAATGGCTCAAAGTCAGCTATTGTTTACAATCGCTGGATAAAGTGATGGTGGCTGTTAATGAGGAGTTTGTAATGAATGAAGAGATGATAAAGGCTGGAGATATAGTCGCATTAATCCCGCCCGTTAGCGGCGGGTAATAAGCTTTTTCACCAGATGAAGCGCCAAGAAGATGTTGTATATAAATTAGAATAAGAGAAGGGATGAGTTCCATGCTTACTCAAGAACAAATAATGAATGCATTAAAACATGTAGAGGATCCAGAGTTACACAAAAGTGTTGTAGAATTAAATATGGTTAGAAATATACAAATGAACGGAACAGAGGTTAAACTTGAAGTAGTACTAACAATCCAAGGTTGTCAGTTAAAAGCAAAAATTCAACAAGATATTGAAGAATCACTTCACGCAATTGGTGCTTCTAAAGTGGAGATAACATTTGGTTCTATGACACAAGAAGAACGTGCAGCTTTAACAGAGAAGTTAAAGAAAAATACTAGAACAGAAACTGGTATGCCGAGCATGCTTCGCCCGGATTCAGGAGTACGTTTTATTACTGTAACGAGCGGAAAAGGCGGAGTTGGAAAATCAACGGTGACAATTAATCTTGCAACTGCACTAGCTCGTATGGGGAAAAAAGTGGGGATATTAGATGCGGATATATATGGTTTTAGTATTCCAGCTATGATGGAAACGAATAAGAAACCAACGATGATTGATCAAACGGCAATTCCAGTCATTAGTCACGGTGTTAAAATCATGTCGATGGGATTTTTTACAGAAGGAAATAACCCAGTTATGTGGCGCGGTCCGATGCTAAATAAATGGATTCAAAATTTCCTTGCGAATACGCACTGGGGAGAATTAGATTATTTATTACTTGATTTACCACCGGGTACAGGAGATGTTGCGATTGATGTTGCAGCGATGATTCCGCAAGCGAAAGAAATAATTGTTACAACTCCGCACAATGTAGCTTCATTTGTTGCTTCAAGAGTCGGTGTAATGGCAAAACATACGAAGCATGAGATTTTAGGTATTGTGGAAAATATGGCTTATTATGAAGAGCAAGATGGATCGAAAAATTATCTCTTCGGAAAAGGCGGTGGCGAAATGTTAGCAGAACAATTGCAAACAGAAGTAATCGCACAAGTACCTTTTGCAAAACGTGAAGAAAATAGCGGTTCATCTGTATATGATGAAGATTCTCTTGTTGGAGAAGTGTTTACATCGTTAGCTGAGGATATTATTTATAGAGGATAGAGGGGGAAGTTTAGTATGGCGTGTAACATTGATCATTCTATTGAAGATGTGATGAATAAGCTCGAAAGTCAAAAGAATTCTTTACCTGAAGGGATCTTTAAAGAGTTAAAGAGTTTTTTACAAGGTAATCATTCACAGAAATTATTAAATGATATTTTTCACCTTCTAAAAAAGTATGATTTAGTCAGTGAGGAAGAACGAGAGACGAGAAACGCACAATTATTGCACATTTTGAATTAAGTACTCTTTGGCTTTAGAATTTTTTCAGAAGAGGTGAATGTGATGGATATGAAAAAGATGATTGAAACGATAGAAGTAACTAGAGTGACTGACGAGGAATTATCGATTTCGAATTTACATCCAAAGCTTGTGAAGTTGTATAGTCAAAAAGATAGTACAGAGTATACGAAGCTATTAAAATATATTTTATCATTATCCGTGCAGTTGAAGCTGAATCTCGTATTGAAATATTTTGGTGTGCGTCCGATTGTTGCTGCAGACGAGCGTATGCAATTTCAAGAGATATTTAAATGCTTAGCTAAGAAAGATGAGAATGGGGAATGGTTTCTAAATTTGGTTTCTTTATATGTAGGGCTAATTGTAGTTCTTCATTTTGAGGAGAAAGTGATTGAGAGTAGTTTTTTTGATGATATGGTAGTGGGTGAATGTAATGAAATATAAGATTCTGCTCATAACATTTTTCTATTTAAATGCTTTAATTGCGATTTTAGTTGGTTTTGTAAATATGAAGGTAACTAATTAAGAAAAAGGAATGAAACTAGTTTGATAAAAAGAGTTCTTCAGTTGTTTCCGGCGTTTTTTCGTGTTACCATTAAGCGAATTTTTCATAAGGAGAGAAAGCGATGAAATGGATTTATTTTCTTATTATTAACGTTATAGCTTTTAGCCTTATGGGGCTTGATAAACGAAAAGCAAAGAAGAAACAGTGGAGAACGCCAGAAAGTACGCTGTTTTTATCAGCGGCAGCTGGGGGAGCAGTTGGAGCTTGGATCGGTATGTATATGTTTCATCATAAAACTCATAAAAAGAAATTTGTTTTCGGCATACCGTTACTTGTTGTAATAACGGTATGTTTATTATTCGTTGTATGAGAAATGTCGAAAGAAATGCAGATTGATTATTGGTAAAGTGAGCATGTGAGACCGTATAATGGAGAAAAAATGAGAAGAGGAGAAAAAGGAAGATGGGGAGTCAATCAGCAGAGCAAAAAAAAGGGATACTATATGCGGCTGGTGCTTATACGATGTGGGGAATTCTACCGATTTATTGGAAATGGGTTGAGGAAGTTCCAGCAGATGAAATATTAGCACACCGCATCGTTTGGGCATTTGTTTTTATGTTACTTGTATTAGGTGTTACGAAGAGGTTTCGCCAGTTTATTGGGGAATTTGTGAATCTTTTTAAACGACCTAAATTATTAATGTCATTAACAATAGCTTCAGTCTTGATTAGCGGAAACTGGTTTGTTTACATATGGGCCGTTAATCATAATCATGTTATTGAAGCGAGTCTTGGCTATTATATTAATCCGCTTATTAGTATTTTACTTGGTACAGTCGTTTTAAAGGAAAAGTTAAACTTTTGGCAATATGTTGCAGTTGGTTTAGCAGGAGTAGGGGTTGTCATTTTAACAGTACGTTTCGGATCTATTCCGTGGGTTTCTCTTTCACTTGCCTTTTCATTTGGATTATACGGATTAACGAAAAAACTGTTAAACTATGATGCCACAATTGGACTTACGATGGAAACGATGTTAGTGACGCCGTTTGCAATCATTTATCTTGTTATGACAGGAGCACATGGTTTCGGCTCATTTGGATCTATCTCAATGTTATCAACGTTACTTTTAATAGGAGCAGGTATTGTAACGGCATTACCACTATTTTATTTTGCAAAAGGAGCACAACTTATTCCGCTTTATATGGTGGGGTTTTTACAATATATTGCGCCAACAATTAGCTTAATTTTAGGTGTATTTGTATTTGGTGAACATTTCACATCTACACATATGATTGCATTTTTCTGTATATGGATTGCTTTATTTGTATTCTCGGTAGCGAAGACAAAGTTTTTAGTGCAGAAACAACCGAAATTTATAAAAAATAAATCAGCAAAAGTATCATAATGCGTAGTATTTTCTACGCATTTTTCTTTATACTGATACTATATAGGATTTCCATTATAGCTAGTAGGGAGCTGAGAACGTGGAAACAATTTTACATAATGATCCGCTTATGGCCGCTGTAATTTCATGGTTTTTAGCACAATTAACGAAAGTAGTCTTTAAATTAGTCAAAACGGGTGAATTTGATTTTGCAAAGTTTTTCGCTTCAGGTGGGATGCCAAGTTCTCATGCTTCAACTGTTACAGCATTGGCGACAGGTGTTGGCGTTGTGGAAGGTGTGGAAAGTACTTTGTTTGCAATTGCTGCTATTTTTGCCATTATAGTTATGTATGACGCTTCAGGAGTAAGGCTTGCTGTAAGTAAACAGGCGAAAATATTGAATGAGTTTTTTCACGGTAGACAAACAGAATATAAGAAGTTAAATGAACTTGTTGGGCATACACCGTATGAAGTAGTAGTTGGTGCTTTATTAGGGATTATTGTCGGAGTAGGATATTGTTTATGAGCAGAACATTTTATATGTTCTGCTTTTCTTTGTTTTCATACATATTCACCTGCTTTTTTGAATATCGTTATACGGATTTCGAAAGGGTGGGTGAATAACTTGTTATTATATGAAAAAGTGCATGAAGAAATAGCGAGAAGAGCAACTACACTTCAATCGATGCAACGGCAAGATGGTACGTGGAGATTTTGTTTTGAAGGAGCTCCATTAACAGATTGCCATATGATTTTTTTATTAAAATTATTAGGTAGAGATAAAGAGATAGAACCGTTTGTAAAAAGATTAGCATCACTTCAAACAAATGAAGGAACATGGAAATTGTATGAAGATGAAGTGGGAGGTAATTTATCAGCTACCATTCAATCTTATGCCGCCTTACTTGCATCGAAAAAATATACAAAAGAAGATGCGAATATGAAGCGAGCGGAAAATTTTATTAAGGAACGCGGAGGCGTGGCGCGTGCTCATTTTATGACGAAGTTTTTATTAGCAATTCATGGAGAATATGAATATCCTTCACTCTTCCATTTACCAACACCAATCATGTTTCTACAGAATGATTCCCCCCTCAGTATATTTGAATTGAGTAGCTCAGCACGTATCCATTTAATTCCGATGATGCTGTGCTTAAATAAAAGGTTTCGAGTAGGGAAAAAGTTATTGCCAAATTTAAATCACATTGCAGGCGGGGGCGGAGAATGGTTTCGAGAGGATCGGTCTCCAGTTTTTCAAACGTTAGCAAGTGACGTGAAGAAAATTATAACGTATCCACTTTCTTTGCATCATAAAGGATATGAGGAAGTAGAACGTTTTATGAAAGAGCGTATTGATGAAAATGGAACATTATATAGTTACGCAACTGCTTCGTTTTATATGATTTATGCTTTACTTGCATTAGGACATTCTATTCAATCACCAATTATTCAGAAGGCTATAATGGGAATTACATCTTATATATGGAAGATGGAAAGAGGGAGCCATTTGCAAAACTCTCCGTCAACTATATGGGATACAGCTTTACTCAGTTATGCTTTGCAAGAAGCTCAAGTTCCGAAAGCAAGTAAAGTGATTCAAAATGCATCAGCGTATTTACTAAGAAAACAGCAAACAAAGAAAGTAGATTGGAGTGTACATGCACCGGATCTCTTCCCAGGTGGTTGGGGCTTTTCGGATGTGAATACGACGATTCCAGATATTGATGATACAACTGCTGTGTTAAGAGCATTGGCGCGAAGTAGAGGGAACGAAAATGTAGACAATGCTTGGAAGCGAGCGGTTAATTGGGTTAAAGGATTGCAAAATAATGATGGTGGTTGGGGAGCTTTTGAAAAAGGGGTAACGAGCCGTATATTAGCAAATTTACCAATCGAAAATGCGAGTGATATGATTACAGATCCTTCTACACCAGATATTACAGGGAGAGTGCTAGAGTTTTTCGGGACGTATGGACAAAACGAATTGCCTGAGAAACAAAAACAAAGTGCGATAAATTGGTTAACGAATGCACAAGAGGAAAATGGATCATGGTATGGGAAATGGGGGATTTGTTATATATATGGTACGTGGGCGGTTATGACTGGTTTACGGTCACTAGGAACTCCATCTAGCAACCCATCATTAAAACGAGCCGCTTTATGGCTTGAACATATACAGCATGAAGATGGTGGCTGGGGAGAATCTTGCCACAGTAGTGTGGAGAAAAGGTTCGTTACTTTACCATTTAGTACACCATCCCAAACAGCATGGGCGTTAGATGCCCTCATTTCTTACTATGATAAAGAAACGCCAGTCATTCGAAAAGGTATTTCATATTTGCTCTCCAACCCTTATATAAATGAAAAATATCCTACTGGAACAGGTTTACCAGGTGGGTTTTATATTTGTTATCATAGTTATGCTCATATATATCCGTTGCTTACTTTGGCTCATTATGCAAAAAAATATAGAAAATAAACCGAGAGATGTCTCTCGGTTTATTTTGTTGGGTAGTAGGTCCCTTTTGAAAAGAATAAGGTTGTGATGTACCTTATTTTTCGGTTGATTGGCGTTTTTGACGTGCATCAGCGGCATTTGCACGTGCGTTTGCTTCTAAGTCATTGTGGTCAGCGAGTTCGCGAGAGAACTCAACATCAATGCCATCAGTTGCTTTGCTTTGTTTGAAATTTTTTTTGTTCATTCGACATAATCTCCTTGCACTTTATGCGACGTTGCAAAGTTAGTTTGACACAAATAGACTTTTTTATACAAAGAGGAATTGGAAAGTAAAAAGCCGAAATATACAGTATAAGTAATAGAAATGGGGGATAGGAATGGAGTTTTTATATGGGAAAACAGCTGTTGTAACAGGAGGTGCACAGGGAATTGGAAAAGAGATTGCAAGGGTTTATGCAAAGCTGGGGGCGAAAGTATTAATTAGCGATGTAAATGAAGAGAAGCTACAAAAAACGACACGTGAATTATCGGACGAAGGATATGAAGTATGCTCATATCGATGTGATGTGAGTAATCAAAATGAAGCGAAGTCGTTAATTGAATATGCGGTTCAAAAATTCGGTACATTACATATTTTGGTGAATAACGCCGGGATTACAAGAGATGCAATGTTACATAAAATGGAGAAGTCTGCTTGGGAACAAGTATTACAAGTGAACTTAACTGGTGTTTTTTATTGTATGCAACCAGCGCTTCTTTACATGAGACAACAAGGGTATGGACGCATTATTAATATATCTTCAATTAGTAGAGAAGGAAACATAGGTCAAGCAAATTATGCGGCTACGAAGGCAGGCGTTGTAGGTTTAACGAAAACGGCAGCGAAAGAAGTTGGAAGTTTCGGTATTACGTGTAATGCGATTTGTCCAGGGTTTATGGATACAGATATGACAAAAACGATACCAGATAAAGTGAAAGAAAAGATGGTTGGCGCGATTCCAGTTGGTAGAATTGGAACGCCAGAAGATATTGCGAACGCAGCAGCTTTTTTAGCATCAGAATACGCATCTTATATTACAGGTGAAGTATTAAATGTGAGCGGAGGACTGCAAGTTTAAAGGAATGCATAATGAAAAGAACCTGACCGGATAGGTCAGGTTCTTTCTCATTAATTTAAGTTAAGCCAAACGCTCTTTACTTCTGTATAGTTATTTAATGCATAAGATCCCATTTCACGGCCAAGACCAGATTGTTTAAATCCTCCAAATGGAGATGCTGCATCAAAGACGTTATAACAGTTTACCCACACTGTACCTGCACGTACTTTACTTGCAACATAGTGTGCTGTTTTAACATTTTCTGTCCACACACCAGCCGCTAAGCCGAATTGTGATTTATTTGCACGTTCAATTACTTCATCAATATCGTTAAATGGTATTGCAGAAATAACTGGACCGAAAATTTCTTCTTTTGCGATCGTCATTTCATCATTTACGTCAGCGAATACTGTAGGAGAAACGAAGTAGCCTTGATCGAATGGATTACTTCCTCCGCAAAGTACTTCAGCGCCTTCTTCAATCCCTTTTTCAATGTAGCCCATTACACGTTTTTGCTGTTCTTCGGAAACGAGAGGGCCAATTGTTGTTTCAGGGTTAAGACCGATACCTTGATTTAGTTTTTTAGAATAGAGGACGAGATCAGCCATGACATTATCATACATTTTCTTCGGAACAAATAAGCGTGATCCAGCAGAGCATACTTGTCCTTGGTTAAACATAACACCAGAAAGTGCACCAGGAATCGCGCGAGATAAATCAGCATCCGGCAAGATGATATTTGGTGATTTACCGCCTAACTCAAGTGTAACGCGTTTTAATGATTCGGATGCTTGGCGCATAATTTGTTTACCGACAGGAGTAGAACCGGTAAATGCAATTTTATCAACGAGTGGATGATTAACGAGAGCTTGCCCAGCTGATTCACCGAATCCAGGTACGATATTAATAACACCTTTCGGGAATCCAGCTTCTTCAATTAATTCAGCTAAGTATAGAGCAGATAGTGGAGTTTGTTCTGCAGGTTTTAAAACGATTGTACATCCTGTAGCAAGCGCTGCCCCCATTTTCCACATTGCCATAAGAAGCGGGAAGTTCCAAGGGATAATTTGACCAACGACACCAACAGCTTCATGGCGTGTATAGTTAAAGTAATCACCGGAAACAGGAATTGTTTGACCAACGATTTTCGTAGCCCAGCCAGCGTAATAGCGCATATGCTCAATTGCAAGTGGTATGTCTGCTGCCATTGTTTCACGGATTGGCTTTCCGTTATCTAATGTTTCGAGCTGTGCAAGCTCTTCTTTATGTTCTTCCATTAAATCAGCTAACTTGTACATGAGACGGCTTCGCTCAGCGGTGCTCATACGAGACCAAGGACCTTCGTCAAAAGCCATACGAGCTGCGACTACAGCTTTATGAATATCTTCGCGACCAGCTTCAAAAACGACGGCAAGTGTTTCACCAGTTGCTGGGTTAGGTGTTTTAAATGTTTTACCGGAAGCGCTTTCGATGAAAGATCCATTCACATATAACTTTTTTGTACCTTGAAGAAACTTCTCTACCTTTTCATGAAGATTTACAGCTAGTTGACTCATTGTATAACCCCCTTGAAAATATAATGTAAACGCAGTACGAGACGGCGCTTATTCCGAAATCAAGGATGTGGAAACTAGATGGAAAGCCTCTAATTAAAATCATAATTAAGAAATACTGAAAATTCAAATTTCATTTGTGTTACAATTGTAAAAAATATGTAATGTAAGAGAATCTTCTATATGATTATAAAAAATCCTGCTTGTTTTTGCTTTCTAGTAGGAAAAACTAGAAGAACAATGGTACAATAATACATCGTGAGAGGAGGGGTAAAAATGAAAGATTATCATGATGATCCACGCTTTCGAATAGCCCATAGAGAAGCGTTAATTGGTCTTGGACTTGCTATTATTAATTTTATAATATGGTACGGATTTGCTTATGGGCTTGGTAGTAAAAATCCGAATGAATATACATATGTATTAGGTTTTCCCGCATGGTTTTTTTATAGCTGTATCGTTGGATTTATCGTTATGGTTATTTTACTTAGTTTAGTTGTTCGTTTTGTATTTCAAGATATTTCACTCGATGAGGAAGAAAAAAGTGAGGAATAATAGATGAATTGGTATGTAATCATTCCAATGATAATTTCGTTTATCGTTGTATTTTTAATTGGTGTATATGCTTCAAGACGTGTGCAAGCAACTGCTCATAATAAATTTTTACAAGAATATTTTCTTGGTGGGCGTGAGCTAGGCGGTTTATTATTAGCGATGACAATGATTGCTACGTACGGTAGTGCAAGTAGCTTTATTGGTGGCCCTGGTATTGCTTACAATATGGGTCTTGGATGGGTACTGTTATCTGCGATTCAAGTTGTAACAGGGTATATCGTTTTAACGGTTATCGGTAAAAAGTTTGCAATTATCGCCAGGAAGATGGAAGCAATTACTCTTATCGATTATTTAAAAGGGAGATACAATAATAAAGCAGTTGTTATACTTTCTGCGTTATGTATTATTATCTTTTTATTTTCAGCGACAGTAGCCCAGTGGGTCGGTGGTGGACGATTAATCGAGTCACTAACGGGTCTATCGTATACAACAGCACTATTTTTATTTACTTTTTCTGTACTTGTGTACGTATTAATTGGTGGATTTCGTGCAGTTGCTCTATCAGATACATTATTAGGAATCATTATGTTAGTTGGAACGACAATCATTTTAATTGCTACTGTCATTGCTGGTGGTGGAATTGAAAAGATTATGCAGGAACTTGTTCAAATTAATCCAAAGTTAATTACACCATTCGGAGCAGATGGCAGTTTAACGAAATCATATGTTACATCATTTTGGATTTTAATTGGAATTGGTGTTGTCGGTTTACCGCAAATTAGCGTGCGTGCCATGTCTTATAAAAATTCAAAAGCGATGCATCAAGCGTTAATAATTGGGACGATTGTTGTAGGTACAATTATGATTGGTATGCATTTAACAGGTGTATTTGCACGAGTCGTACTTCCAGGTATAACGGTACCAGATAAAGTAATGCCGCTACTCGCGATGGAAGTGTTACCTCCTTGGTTAGCTGGAGTTTTCTTAGCTGCACCGATGGCAGCGATTATGTCTACAGTAAACTCACTATTATTACTTGTAAGTTCATCAATCATTAAAGATATATACGTAAATTACATAAATAAAGATGCAGCAGACAGTACGATAAAAAAAGGAAGTTTGTGGATTACTGGTATTGTAGGACTACTCGTTTATGCAGCGGCGATTAAACCACCAGATTTTTTAATATGGCTAAATTTATTTTCTTTCGGTGGATTAGAAGCAGCATTCATTTGGCCAATCGTATTAGGGTTATATTGGAGGAAAGGAAATGCTACAGGAGCGCTTGCGTCTATTTTAGTTGGGGTAGGCTCATATATGTGTATTCATCTTTTCTATCAAAATCCGTTCGGTATACATACAGTTGTCTTCCCGATTTGTTTTGCGTTTATCGCTTATGTTATTGGAAGTATGAGTGCTGTAAAAAAAACAGTATAGGTTAGCTGAAGAACGTAGTCCTTATAAGACTGCGTTTTTTCGTATGAATTTGTTCTTTTTTATTCTGTATATCCACGGTTATTCATAAATTAATAACAACTGAGGGGATGGAGTTGAGGTCGATGAAAAAAGTGTTATTTTTAGGAGACCCAGGAATTGATGACTCTTTAGCAATTATGTATGGATTGTTGCATCCTGATATTGATATTGTTGGTGTAGTAACGGGATATGGAAATGTAACACAAGAAAAGGCGACAAGTAATGCCGCATATTTATTGCAAATGGCAGGACGGGAAGATATACCTGTTATTAATGGTGCGAAAATTCCTTTATCCGGAGATATTACGACGTATTATCCAGAAATTCATGGGACAGACGGTTTAGGGCCAATTAAACCTCCAAAAACTTTTTCACCAAATATAAAGCCTTTTTGTACATTTTTTGATCTTCTTGAAAAATATAAAGGAGAATTAATAATAGTCGATGCTGGTAGATCAACAACATTAGCGACAGCATTTATTTTAGAAAAGCCGATGATGAAGTATGTGAAAGAATATTATATAATGGGCGGTGCTTTCTTAATGCCTGGCAATGTAACACCAGTCGCAGAGGCGAACTTTCATGGTGATCCCATTGCGTCACAATTAGTTATGCAAAATGCCAAAAATGTGACATTAGTGCCACTTAACGTTACATCTGAAGCAATTATTACACCGGAAATGGTAAAATATATTACGAAACACTCTAAAACGAGTTTTAATAAGTTAATCGAGCCGATATTTACGTACTATTATAAAGCTTATAGAAAGTTAAATCCGAAAATAAAAGGAAGTCCAGTACATGACGTCGTTACAATGATGGTTGCGGCAAATCCATCCCTTTTAGATTATGTATATCGTCGTGTCGATGTAGATACAGCTGGAATTGCAAAAGGAGAGAGTATTGCTGATTTTCGGCCTCAACCTGATGCAAAAGCATTAAAAAATTGGGTGCGAATTGGTTGGTCGTTACATTATAAAAAGTTTCTTGAGGATTTTGTGAAATTTATGACGTAGACATAATAGGAGCATACAAGTTAAAATAATGGAGATGGTTATTTAAATGACCATCTCCATTATTTTGTTTTTAAATGATAAATAGAGAAGAGTTACACAATAGGAGAGGAATTTTACTTGAAAAAAACTATAGTATGCGCAGTGATTGTGGGTATTTTTGTTTTGCTAATATCGGGTAACTTTTTAGTGAAAAAAGTGTGGAGTTCAAATAATGATGATGCACAGTATATTGCATCTTTTATTGAAGAACATAAAGATGAAAAAAATAGTGCGCTTCTAGTAAAGAGAAATGATAAAGTTGTTTATTCTGTAAACCCAAATGTTGTATTGCCAGTTGCTAGTACGATGAAATTAATTGTGGCGCTTGAATATACGAAACAAGTTACTGAAGGGAAAATTGATTCTTCTAGTTTCGTGTCGATTAACGATGTGAATCGCTATTATGTGCCGAATACAGATGGTGGTGCACAAGATAGATGGCAAAAGTATTTGGAGAAGACGGGCAAGATAACTGAAGGAGCGGTTTCTTTAGAAGAAGTGGCAAAAGGAATGGTTAAGTTTAGTTCGAATGCAAATGCTGAATACTTAATGGAATTGTTAGGATTAGATAACATCAATCGAAATTTACAAAGTTTATCACTTCCTGCACATCAACCACTATTTCCAATCGTTTCATCTTTGTATATCCCGGGATATTTGCATAAAGAATTACATGTTCCAAAATATAAAATAGAGAAAAAGTTAAAAGAAATGTCTCAAGAGCAATATCGTGAATATGCGATGATTATTCATGAACGCTTAAAGAAGAAGGGACCATTATTACAGAAGGAAATTCCGCTTTATTTAGAGGAACGTTACGACAAAATTTGGTCAGATAGATTACCAGCAGCTTCTGCAAATGATTATATGGTATTACTTCAAAAGGCAAACCATAAAGGTGGCTTGACAGAGGCTGAAGAAAAAGTGTGGGCAAATATCGTTGAAACAGACATGAGTGCCAAGAAATACCGTAAAACATTCAGACATGCTGGGCAAAAGAATGGTTACACACCATGGACGGTTACAAAAGCAGTTTATGCTATGGATAAACGTGGAAACTGTACAGAAATTGTGTTTTTGGCGAATAATTTAAATGAAGACGATAGTGCAGAAATACGGAAACATTTAGCAAACTTACATTTCCAAGTGTTGCAAAGTGATAAGTATGATGCGACTTTTATTAAATAAACTCGGTGCAGAGAGCACCGAGTTTATTTTTATGTACAAGCACTTTTTTTCTATCTCTGGGTATGATGGGTAGTAATACTTAGGTGAGAGGGGAAAAGGTGATGAAACAAAGTAAAGAAGAGTTTATAAAGAGTGAAGGCGCTGATTTCCCTGGGAAAACATATGTGGATTGTGTATTACAACATGTATTTGATTTTCAACGAAATTACTTATTGAAAGATATGTTTCAAGTGCATAAAGCACATATTACGATGCTGACGGAAGAAAATTTAATGAAAAAGGAAGAAGCTAAAGTTATATTACACGCATTAAAAAAGGTAGAGGGAATTCCAGAAGAGCAATTGCTCTATACAGAGCAGCATGAAGATCTCTTTTTTTTAGTCGAACATTTAATTTCTCAAGAAGCGAAATGCGATTTTGTAAGTAATATGCATATTGGTAGAAGTAGAAATGATATGGGTGTAACGATGTATCGCATGAGTTTAAGGCGGTATATATTACGATTAATGGAACATCATTTGCTATTGCAAGAAAGTGTACTGCAACTTGCTGATGATCATAAGGAAACGATCATGCCAGCTTATACACATACACAACCGGCACAGCCAACAACATTTGGTCATTATACTTTAGCAATTTATGATACGATGCAAAGAGATTTAGAACGAATGAAAAAAACGTACCAGCTTTTAAATCAGTCTCCAATGGGGGCGGCTGCACTCTCTACAACAAGTTTCCCGATTAAACGAGAACGAGTTGCTCATCTACTTGGATTTACAACTGTAATTGAGAACTCATATGATGCTGTTGCCGGAGCGGATTATTTATTAGAAGTTAGCTCGCTACTTATGGTAATGATGACGAATACGAGTAGATGGATTCATGACTTTTTGTTGTTAGCAACGAAAGAATATGACGGTATTACTGTTGCAAAGCCATATGTACAAATTAGTAGTATTATGCCGCAAAAACGAAATCCGGTTTCAATTGAACACGCTCGTGCAATTACGAGTAGTGCTTTAGGAGAAGCATTTACAGTATTTCAAATGATTCATAATACACCATTTGGTGATATTGTCGATACGGAAGATGACTTGCAGCCATATTTATATAAAGGGATTGAAAAGGCGATTCGTGTTTTTTGTATGATGAATGCAGTGATCCTAACGATGAAAGTAGAAGAAGAAACGTTAAAAAGTCGTTCCTATAAACATGCAATAACGATAACGGATTTCGCTGATGTTTTAACGAAAAATTATGAAATTCCATTTCGGCATGCTCATCATGCAGCAAGTGCTATTGCAAATATGTCATTGGAGCAGAAAAAAGAACTACATGAATTACACTTCAAAGAGATAAATATGTACTTGCAAGAACATTTTAAAATAAATTTATTAGAAAAAGAGTGGAAAGAAATTATATCGCCAGAAGCTTTTATTCAAAAAAGAAATGTATACGGTGGACCGAGTAAAAAAGAAATGAAGCGTATGATTAAAAATCGAAAAGAGTCCTTTCGAAAAGAAGAAGATGTATTTGAAAAGGAAAAACAGAGAATTTTACAAGCTGAAAATGCCTTGAATACATTAGCTTTGAATATTATTGAATCGTAAAAGAGGGATTTAATGAATTAATCGCCAATACTTAATTAAAATATAAATAGAGAGAAGAGATTGTCGATGATTCAATTACATGTATATGAAGAGATTTTTCATTTTAAAGAAGATGTTACACCATTTCTAGAAAAGAATGAGCAGGAAAACAATCTCATATTAGGTGTATTACAAATGGTTCAAGAACCGATATTTATGGGGGTAGCGAAACAAGGAGAAGAGATTGCGGTTGTATTTCTGCAAACAGAAGAGAAGAAACAAATCATTGTTGCAACTTCTGAAATTGCGGGAGTAACTATTGAGGAACTTGCAAAAGAGTTAACGAAAGTATATCCGGATATTCCTGGATTGATCGGTAATAAGAAAATTGTACAGAAATTAGCGGAAGAGATTGCGGTATTAGAAAATAAGAAAACGAATGTTGTAATGGAGCAAGGTGTGTATGAGCTGAACAGAGTAAAGAAGAAGTGTAATGCGAATGGACTTTTCCGGGCGGTAAATAATGATGAATTACCATTAATAGAACAGTGGATATATCAATTTTGTGAAGACGTAAAGCTTCCTACTACGAAAGAAGAAGCAAAACAAACTGCGCATACATTAATAACTACAAATCGACTGTTTGGTTTGGAAGTGGATAGAAAACTCGTTTCTGTAGCTGCAAAAACGAGACCAACTAAAAATAATATAACAGTTAATTTTGTATATACGCCGAAAGAAGCAAGGAAAAAGGGATACGCATCTAATTGTGTAGCGGCACTTAGTCAACGTATGTTAGAGGAAGGTTACAAGACGACTACGTTATATACTGATCTAGCGAATCCAACATCTAATAAGATTTATCAAGAAATTGGTTATGAGCAAATTGCGGAGTCTGTGCTCATATTTTTAGAGAAGTAAAACAAAAAGGTGTGTTAAAATAGCACACCTTTTTGTTATTCATCAATTCTAATAACCTCGCCTTGAGGGAAGTCCTCAGTTTCTAGTAAGTTACGAATAGCTTTCGCAACATATTCAGGTGATAATAGTTTTCCTTCTTCTTTTAATGCAATGAAGCGATCCAAATTTATGAAATCTTCTTTATTTGTTTCACGAATTTGTGATTGCATATTTGTGTCAACAACACCAGGTGCAAAAGCGACGATTTTTACTGGATATTCTTTTTCTACTTCTTCAGTTGCTACGCACTGTGTAAACATATTTACACCAGCTTTCGTTGTACAATAAGCGCCCCAGCCAAAGTAAGGGTTTTTTCCTGCACCAGATGAAATGTTAATAACGCGTTTATCTACTTTCCAGTCTTTCGTATGTTTCATAAATGTAGATGTAAGAATCATAGGTGCAAGTAAATTAATGTGAACGTTCGTAATGAATTGTTCGCTTTCAGCTTTTTCAATTGGCTTCATAGGTGCAACTGTACCCGCATTATTAATTAAATGAATAGAGGATACATTGTCTTTTTTAATAGATGAAATGATCTCTTTAAAGTTAGTTTCTAAGTTATGTACATCTTGAAGATCTAGGGAATGAAAAATGCAATTGCTGTTATATTGCTCTGCAAGTTTCGTAAGCTCTTTATTTTCTCTTCTAGAAATAGAGATGACAGTTGTATTTTTTTCTAATAATTGCGTAGCGATTGCCTCACCTAAACCTTGTGAAGTTCCTGTTATGATAACGTAGCGCATAGTTTTATAAACCCCTCTCATATGTGCGGAATTTTGTTGGACAACGTACATTGTATAGTTTGTCTACATTTTATAGTATAGAGCACTTTTTACTATAAATGAAATGAGATGATTGTGTGCCTTTTATGAATCGCTTTACGACAACAGTAACTGGTGCCGTCACGTTCACTGGGAACACGTTAGGACTAAGTCCGACATCACCTGCACCAGGTAATAACTTTGGTACGATTGATGTATTCACAACGGTGAATACATCACTTCAAGTACCTGGATTCCCAGCAGGAACGACGAATGATTGGCCATTAAATTCTTCAAGTGCAATTTTGAATCTTCCAGCAGGAAGTAGCGTCTTATACGCAGAACTTGTGTGGGCTGGCACATACCGGACTGATACGGAGGATGTTACTGCGTTTTTAAATGATGATATCACCTTTACAACACCAGTGGGAACATTTTCTGTTGCACCAGACCCAGCAACTGCGCAGCAAGGTTCAGTAGGGAAGCAGTTTTATTATAGTCGCTCTGCTAATGTAACGAACCTTGTTAGTGCGGCTGGGGCCGGCGCATATACAACAGGTGCTGTGCCTGCAGCAAGAACATCAGCTGATTCAACAATAAGTCGTTCAGTTGGCTGGACGCTTGAGGTAGTTTATCAAAATGCGAGTTTACCACTAAGGAATTTATCAGTGTATGCAGGACAAGAAATTATTGAGGCTTCATCCCCGCCAGTTGATGCTACTATTTCAGGATTTGCTACTCCAGCTACAGGAGTTGTTACAGGAAGAGTGCTCGTAACTGTTCAAGAGGGAGATTCCAACATTTCTGGAGATCAACTTCGCTTTGGACCAAACCCAAATGCTACAGTTGCATTATTCGGACCGAGAAATCCGGCAAATAATTTCTTTCAATCTCAAATTTGTAATGACTTTGGGGAATTAGATACAACCGGAACGTTTGGAGATTTGAATCAGCCATTAGGGATAGCTTTGGCTGTTCGAAGACAAGGTTGGGATATTACAAACGTAGATGCTTCATCATCATTAGTAAATAATCAAACGTCAGCAACCGTTCGGTTCGTTACAAATGGTGATGGTTATGCAGCGGCTGGTTTTGGTGTTCAAATTGATGCGACGGGACCGATTATAAATCCTGTCAAATCTGTTGATAAAGCAGTTGCAGGTATAGGAGATATTCTCACTTATACGATTACAGTTCCGAATACAGGAACAGGAAGTGCGGACAACGTTGTATTACAAGATAGTATTCCGAACGGCACAACATTTATAGCTGGTAGTGTAACGGTAGGTGGAGTAACACAGCCGAGTGCAAACCCTGCTAATGGAATTAATTTAGGTACAATTCCAAATAACACGCAAAGAGTTGTTACATTTCAAGTACGAATAACATCGTTTCCGAACCCAAATCCTATTCCAAATCGTGCAATGGTATCTTATCAATTCCGTCCTTTTGTAGGGAGTCCACTCGTTACAAGCACATCTACTTCAAATATAGTACAAACGACAGTGAATCAAGCAACTATAAGTATGCAAAAGTCTGTAGATCTACAGACAGCAACACTTAATGATGTATTAACGTACACGGTTAATGTAACGAATAATGGAAACGTCGCTGCGAACAATGTTATTTTTGTTGATAGTATCCCTGCTGGAACAACATTTGTTCCAAATAGCGTTACAGTGAATGGAGTAGCACGTCCAGGAGCGAATCCAGCAAGTAGTATTAATCTTGGAAGTATTAATGCATCGCAAACGATTGTAGTGCGCTTTCAAGTTCGAGTAACATCGAACCCTCTTGTCAATCCAATTCCAAACCGTGCGAGTGTAACATTTAACTTTACTCCAGTGCCTGGTCAACAACCAGTTTCAGGGCAAGCGACAAGTAATACTGTAGTTACGACAATTAATATAGCTGATATAACAACGAGAAAAACAGTGGATAAAGCTTTTGCAACGGTTAACGACGTTCTTACGTACACGGCAACAATTCAAAATACAGGAAATGTACTTGCGACGAATGTTATTTTTCAAGATCCAATCCCAACTGGAACGACTTTTATAGCAAATAGTGTAACTGTAGATGGAATTTCGCAACCTGGAGCAAATCCAGCAACTGGGTTTACAGTTGCTAACATATCTCCAGGTGGGACTAGGACAGTTACATTTCAAGTACGAGTAACTTCTACGCCATCAGGAGGTACGATTGCGAATCGCGGAAATGTATCTGCTAATTTCGTCGTTATTCCGAATCAACCACCAGTAACGATTAATAGACAAACAAATACAGTTGTGACACAAGTTAATACAGGCGGTTTAAATGTAATAAAAGAAGTGAATACAACGCAAGCGGCAGTAGGGGACACTTTAACGTACACGATTGCCGTTCAAAATACAGGAAACGTTCCGCTAACAAATGTTTTATTCCAAGACACTATTTCTTCCGCTGTTTCTTTCGTTGCAAATTCTGTAACAATTAATGGAGTACCACAAAGTGGATTGAATCCGAATACAGGATTTTCTCTTCCAAATATTCCTGCGGCTCAGACAGTTGTAGTCACATTTGAAGTGTTAATTGTACAGGATCCAGGTGATGAAGATATTTTAAACCGCGCAAATGTCACAGCAAGTTTTCAAGTCAATCCGAGTGAACCACCAGTAACGATTACTATTCCGAGTAACCTAGTGAATACAACTGTACAATCAGGGAATTTTGAAGTTGTGAAAGCGGTGAATACGGATGTTGCAACGGTAGGAGATGTTTTAGTATATACAATCGAAGTTATAAATGCAGGTAGTGTACCAGCTACAAATGTATTTTTCCAAGATTCAATTCCACAAGGGACATTATTTATTGAAAATAGTGTATTGGTTAATGGTGTTTTACAAGAGGGAGCAGATCCAGGAATAGGATTCCCATTAAATGATTTACCTACTGGCGCGAGTGTAATTATTTCATTTGAGGTATTAATTAATGAAATTCCGCCAGGGAATAATGTTGTAAATAACGCGAATGTAACTGGAGATTTTCTTGTAAATCCAACAGAGCCACCAATTACTGTGACGGTTCCAAGTAATACTGTTATGACAGTTGTGAATTCCTCAGGACTAAATGTAATGAAGAGTGTAAGCGCTACTGAAGCAGGTGTAGGAGATATACTAACATATACAGTTGCTATACAAAATAGCGGAACGGTAGCAGCGACAAATGTAACATTTCTTGATCCGATTCCATCTGGAACAACATTTGTAGCGAATAGTGTAACAATAAACGGGACATCTCAACCAGGTTTAAACCCGACAACTGGATTTCCACTTGCTAATATTCCGGTAGGAGGTATGGTGACAGTCACTTTTCAAGTGACAATCACAAGTGTACCAACGAATAGAGTGCTTCCGAATAATGCAAATGTCACTGCCGATTTCCAAGTAAGTCCGTTGCAACCACCAATTACAATTGTAACGATTAGTAATGTCGTTGTAACGCGAGTGAATGTAGGATCAATTAATGTAATAAAGAGTGTGAATACACCACAAGCAGGTGTAGGAGATACGTTAACGTATACGATTCTTATTCAAAATACAGGAACTGTTCCTGCGACGAATATTATTTTTCAAGATCCAATCCCATCTGGAGCTACATTTGTAGCGAATAGTGTAACGATCAATGGAGTTGTTCAGCAAGGTGCGAATCCTATAGCAGGTTTTCCTGTTACAAATATTCCAGTTGGGCAAACTGCTACAATTACGTTCCAAGTGACAGTGACAAGCGTTCCGAGTGGTGGCAATATAAGAAATCAATCGAACGTTACTGCAAGCTTCCTTATAAATCCAGCAGGACCTCCTATAACGACTACTACAAATAGTAATTTTGTAGTGACACAAGTAAATACAGCGAGACTAACTATACAAAAATCTTCATCTGTACAACAAGCAGTACTTGGAGAGACTTACACGTATTCAGTTGTTATACGAAATACAGGTACAGTTGCAGCGACAAATATTTCTTTCATTGACACGATTGCTCCAGAAACAACATTTGTAGCAAATAGTGTAACGATAAATGGAACGCCTCAACCTGGATTTGACCCAAATGTAGGTTTCCCGCTTCCTACTATTGCAGCTGGCACATCATTGACAGTAACGTTCCAAGTGATAGTTGTTGCACCATCAACGCTTGGGGCAGTTCTAAACACAGCGTCTGCTACAGCTACTTTCTTATTGAATCCTTTACAACCACCTGTAACAACAACGAACTCAAGTAATACAACGGTAGTTACAATACCGTTACCTCCTCCTGGTGAAGTGACAGCAACAAAAACAGTAAATGTTGCAACTGGGGCTGTTGGGGATGTATTAACGTATACAGTGTTAATAACGAATGTAGGAATTATCCCTGTTACAGATGTACTCTTCCAAGATGTCATTCCAGAAGGGACGACGTTTGTTGACAACAGTGTAACGATAGGTGGAATACAGCAACCTGGATTAAATCCAGAAATAGGCTTTACAGTTAGTCCGTTATTAAATGCTGGTGCGAGTATTTCTGTAACGTTCCAAGTGACTATTACGGAAATTCCTGATAATGAAGTTATATTAAATGATGCTGACGTTACATTTACTTCACAGCCGAATCCGCAGGAGCCACCGATTACGCAAACGATATTAACGAATTTAGTCGTTACGACAATTAATATAGCTTCAATTTTCCCAGTAAAAATAGTAGATAAAGAGGCAGCGACGGTTGGGGAAATATTAACCTACGATGTACTAATTTTTAACTTTGGAACGGTACCGGCAACGAATGTCCAATTTCTTGATTCTAGTACGAGTGGTGTAGCATTTGTTCCAGGAAGTGTGAGTATAAACGGAGTACCAGAACCAGGATTAGATCCGTTCATAGGCTTTACAGTTCCAGATATACCTGTAGGTGATTTTGTACTTGTCACATACCAGGAGATGGTAACAAGCATACCTCAAGGTGGAACGGTTGTTAACTTTGTGGACGTTACGGCTACATTTGCTGTAAGTGAAACAGAGCCGCCTATTACTGAAACGACGACAAGTAACACGACATTAACAGAAATAAATGAATCTGGTTTGAATGTTTTAAAATCAGTAAGTCAGCCGGTTGTTGCAGTAGGCGATACAATCACATATACAACAGTAGTTCAAAATACGGGAACAGTGATAGCGACGAATGTTCAATATAGTGATGTATTACCATCCTCTATAACATTCGTACCGAATAGTGTAACGATAAACGGTGCGTTACAGCCTGGATTAGACCCTAACACTGGCTTCTCACTTCCGGATATAACTCCAGGTGAAAGTGTAGAAGTCACATTCCAAGTAACAGTTGTTAGCGTTCCGTCAAACGGAACAATTGCCAATACGGCAAATGTTACCGGAAGCTTTATTTTAGTACCAGGAGAACCACCAGTTATAGTAAATCAGCCAAGTAATACAACACTCACAACTGTAAATAGAGGACGCTTTAATGTTATTAAACAAGTAAATAGAGCCGCTACTCTAGTTGGAGATGTATTGACGTATACAGTGCAAATAACGAATACAGGAACAGTAACAGCTAACAATGTTCAGTTTATTGATACGATTTCAGCAGGAGCATCATTTGTACCGAATAGTGTGACGGTAAATGGAGTCCCGCAACCAAACTTAAATCCGATTACTGGATTTGGCGTTGGAGATATACTCGTTGGTGAAACCGTTATAGTGACGTTTCAAGCGACAGTTACAACCATTCCTTCATCAGGAACAATTACGAACGTTGCAAATATAACAGGAAGCTTTACTTTAGTGCCAGGAGAGCCACCGGTTGTAGTAACAGAGCCGAGTAATACGACGATAACTAGAGTGAATAGAGGACGATTCAGCGTTATAAAATCTGTAAATAAAGAAGCGACACGATTAGGAGATACGTTAACGTATAGTGTGCAAGTTACAAATACGGGGACGGTAACAGCGACGAACGTTCAGTTTAGCGATGTTCCATCACCTAGTTTAGAATTCGTTCCTGGAAGTGTACAAATAAATGGGATTCCGCAAGTAGGTTTAGATCCATTTGTAGGCTTTGCATTGCCTAATCTTGCAGTAGGGGATAGCGTATTAATTACATTTGAAGTAAATGTAATCGCAGTTCCGCCTTCTAGTAGCATTATGAATACAGCAAGAGTAACGGGTGATTTTGAATTAATTCCAGGAGAACCTCCGTTTACAATTACGAATTCAAGTAATACGACAGTCACACCAGTAAATAGAGGCAGTTTAGATATGCAAAAAGAAGTAGATCATTCAATTGTTGGAGTAGGAGAAACAGTAAAGTATACGGTTCGAATATTAAATACTGGTACTGCTGATGCGATGAATATTCAATTTATCGATGTCCTATCTCCGGAAGCTGTTTTTGTACCAAATAGTGTAACTGTAAATGGAGTAGCTCGTCCGGGAGTAAATCCGCAGGTTGGATTTACGATTGTAGACATTCCAGTCGGTGAGACGGCGATTATAACATATGAAGCTACGATTACGAGCTTTCCAGATGGTGGTACAGTAGTGAACGTTGCTGGGGCGTTAGCAGAATATATTTTAGTACCAGGGGAGCCGCCAGTTACAGTGATGGATACGAGCAATACAGTTATAGTGACGGTAAATACTGCAATCTTATTTGTTGCAAAAGGAGCAAACTTTGAAGTAGCGATGGTAGGAGATGTTGTCACTTACGGAATCGCTGTTATAAATGATAGTACAGTTCCTGTGACCAATATTGTGTTAACAGATATCATTGATCCGAATACGCTATTTATAAATGGTACGGTAACGGTAAATGATGTACCTCTTCCATTTGCTAATCCGAATACTGGTATTCCGTTAGGTGATTTTCAGCCAAATGATGCAGCAATTATTAATTTCCAAGTTGTAATAACAGGAGGGCAAGTAAATAATTTAGTTACAAATACTGCTATAGCAAATGGGCTCGCAACTGTAAATCCGAATGAGCCGCCAGTAGTAGTTGAAGGTGATAGCAATACAGTTGTTATCCCGTTTATTCCTCAAAATGTCTCAACGACAGTCGTAAAAATGGCAAATTTACAGGCAGCAACAATTGGCGATGTTATTACGTTTACGACAGTTATTACAAATACGGGGGATACAGCAATACAAAATATTCGTTTTCAAGATATGTTAGATAGTAGTGTTCAATTTGTCCTTGGAACTGTAACGATTGATAATACGCCAGTGCCAAATGTAAACCCAGTGTCAGGTTTTAATATAGGAAATTTAAATCCAGGTGAAGCACGGACAGTTTCGTTCCAAGTAGTAGTGCAGAGCGCGCCAAATGGTTCAGGAAATTATATAAATCAAGCGAGTATTCGTTTCGAACATCAAGTAGGCACAGTATTGCCACCTGTTACACAAATGGTAGAAAGTAACATAGTTGTCATTCCATTTGTTCCAACGATAGAACAAATTTGTGAAACGAATCTTAATTGCTTAGGGAAAATTCCTTTTCAATGTTCTCCGTGTAATCATTTGCAAATAAATAAAAAATAAATACAGAAAGAGCATCCGGAAAAAAGGATGCTCTTTCTGTATTTATCATGTAGATTCTTTTTCGGGTGAGGTGAAAAATTCGTCGATTTTGTCGGAGAGTAGTAATGGAATGGCTCCTTTTATAACAGAAATGTCCCAGTCCCACCACGCGAGATTCTCTAGTTTGTCAATCGTTTCTTGCGGGAAACGATATCGAACAAATTTTGCAGGATTACCAGCTACAATTGCATACGGGGGTACATCTTTTGTAACAATGCTCCTGGCGCCGATAATGGCCCCGTTACCAATTGTAACACCAGATAAAATGCAGGATTGATAACCAATCCATACATCATTGCCGACTACGATATCACCTTTTGAAGAAGGGTGACCAGTAATATGTGCTCCTTCATCAAAAAGTGCATTAAATGGATAAGTTGTTATCCAGTCTGCGCGATGTTCACCGCCAAGTATGAAAACGACTTCTTCTGCTAATGAACAAAACTTACCTATTTTTAATTTTGTTTCATCGTTCCAAGAAAAAATGGTTGGCCCTACTTTACTATAAGTATAATCACCAATATCATATTTATTATATTCAGGTTTTTGATTTAAATATAACATGCTTCTTCAGCCTCCTTTCTCAATTAAGTGATACGTATGGAATATTATATGCAAGATGTAGTAATGTGAACTGTATTAATAGGTGAAATGAACAAAAGGAAGTGGGATGTATGCGATACGAAATGGGTCTATATAATAAACCGTTTCAGTCAATTCAATCAGGAAAAAAAGTATATGAAGTACGCCTATACGATGAAAAACGTCAACTAATAAACAAAGGCGATGAAATCGTATTTACGAATCTTACGACAAAAGAAATGATGACGGTAAAAGTAACGGAAATAAAGCGATACGAGAGCTTTAAAGCCATGTATGAACAAATCGATAAAAAATTATTGGATTGTGAAAATGATAGTTTAGAGGAAATGTTAGAAAGTACATACAAAATATATACGAAAGAACAAGAAAAAGAGTGGGGAACAGTTGCGATTCGTATTGAGGTAATAAAATGATAAGAAATCGCGGAGCGGCTATCATTGTACAGGAAGGAAAAATCGCTCTTATAAAACGTATTCGAGAAGAGGAAACATATTATGTGTTTCCTGGCGGAGGGATTGAGGAAGGTGAAACGCCTGAAGAGGCAACGAAAAGAGAGGTATACGAAGAATTAGGGGTACATATAAAAGTGGAGCACCTTATTGCAAAGGTAAAATATAAAGGAAATGAATATTATTATGCTGCCTATATTACAGGCGGAGTGTTCGGAAGCGGAACAGCTGAGGAATTTCAGCTGGAAGGTAGGGGAAATTATATTCCGTTATGGCTACCGATAAACGAGTTGGAAAAAGTGAATATAAAACCTTATGAAGTGGTCAGAAATATATTTAATCATTATAAAATATAACGTCTGACAACATACAAAAAAAACCATTGACATAGTCTTCTGATTTAAGTATTGTATTCGAGTATGTTTATAATCAGGAGGTTTATATGAGCAATCAAACTACTACACATCATGTGAAAATGACAACAGCGGATCCATCTGGAATTGGTCTATTTGGATTAGCGATGGTAACACTTGTAGCATCATCTCAAAAGTTAGGCTTAACAGATGGCGTTTCACTTGTATTACCGTGGGCAATCTTTTTAGGAGGATTTGCACAAATCTTTGCTTGCATTCATGATGCAAAGCATAACAATACATTCGGTACAACAGCATTCGGTGCGTACGGTCTATTTTGGCTAGGTGTTGGAATGACTTGGTTAATTCAACTTGGAGTATTTGGCGAAAAATTAGCACAAGCTGCAGATTCAAAACAGCTTGGTGTAGCCTTTATCGGATATTTGATTTTCACAATCTTTATGACAATTGGTGCAATGGAAACACATAAAGTATTATTTATGATTTTCGTCCTTATTGATTTCTTATTTATCGGTCTTTCATTAAGTACTTTAGGTGTTATGCCGCATGCAATGCATAATTTAGCAGCATATTCTGAACTTCTTATTTCATTATTATCTTTCTACGGTTCAGCAGCAGCAGTGTTAAACACACACTTCGGAAAAGTTGTTTTACCAGTTGGAAAGCCGTTTGGTATTTTTAAAAAGTAATAAAAAGCACAGATGATTGTATAGTCATCTGTGCTTTTTTATTTATTCCACTATTTGTGGGCTTTCTGAAAAAGCCTGATTGGTGAGGATTCATTAAACTTTCACTTTAATTGAAATAAGTAATGTGAAATGTAAATAAAAGTAGAAAAAAATTAATTGAAATTGATTCTCATTATTAATATAATGAGAATGAGAATCATTTATTTTTAGAGGGGGATGCCAAAGTGGCAAAAATTTTAATAGCTTATGCAAGTATGTCAGGAAATACAGAGAGTATTGCTGATTTAATTAAAGTTAGTTTAGATGCTTTTGATCATGAAGTAGTATTGCAAGAAATGGAAGGCATGGATGCTGAAGAATTATTAGCTTATGATGGAATCATTTTAGGATCTTATACGTGGGGTGATGGTGAATTACCATTTGAAGCGGAAGATTTTCATGATGACTTAGAAAATATAGATTTAGCTGGGAAAAAGGTAGCGGTATTCGGATCAGGGGATACGGCGTATGAACTGTTTTGTGAAGCGGTAACGATATTTGAAGAACGTCTTGTAGAACGCGGTGCAGAGCTTGTACAAGAAGGGCTGAAAATTGAATTAGCTCCAGAAGATGAAGAGGATGTTGAAAAATGCAGTAATTTTGCAATTGCATTTGCTGAGAAGTTCTAAGAATGGGAGTGTCAACGTGGAGACAATGTTAAGTGCAACTGCTATTACAAAGTTAAGAGATGGAAAACTGTTGTTAGCTACTACATATAATGGCTTATTTGTTGAACAAGACGGAGAATGGAGACGAATTTTAAATGGTTTTCAAAAACGAATTAGGGATTTACATAGCGAAGATAATGTAGTTTATGGTGTAGGTGACGAAGGGATTTTTATTCGCAGTATGAATGGTGGAGAGAACTGGACAATTCAGCGTTTTCCAACAAAAGCAACGAGTTGGAATGTATGTAGCAATGTACAAGGAGCTGTTGTTGCTCATGGAGAAAAAACGCTGTATCTTTCTAATAATTTCGGTTCGACATGGGAAACTATTCATCCATTTCTTGAGTATGGCAGTGCGGCACCGTCTATTCGATCATTATTTTTATATAAACATTACTTATTTATTGGTACGAAAATACATGCTAAGTATGGTGGTGTTTGGCTCTTTGATTTGAAGACACGTAAATTAAAGAGGATTAAAATTACGATGAATCAAATGATCTCTGCGTTGACTTTACACAATTCTTATTTAGTAGCGGCAAGTGGATCGTGCAAGGGAGTTAGCGGGAATATTTCTTATTGTAAAATAGATGACAGTATTGCGAGTGAAAAAATATATTGGCATACATGTCAAAGTGAGCAGAAAGCAAGTAGTTATTTAGACTTAAGTGTAGACCAACATGTCTTATATACAACTTCAACGCAAAATAAGGCGGGTATTAGTAGTGTGTGCCGTGTACTTCTTGACGAAGGTATTGTTACAGTATGTGATTCAGTTAAAGGGCACGGATGGCGCATTGTTAATCAAAAAGATGGTTATGTAGTAGCTGGATCAGGTGAATTAAAAGCAATGCAGTGGGAACAAAAAATAATTTAAGAAAAAACTTTACTTTTATTATATTGATATGATATAGTATGTTTAAACCATTTTACTTTTAATAATATAGAGATTTAAATGAGCTGTAACTTCCGAGGAGGATAGCAATGTTAAATCTCCTCAGGGGTTGCAGTTTTTTAACATCTGGCTTATTATTGTAAGGTGGTTGAAAATGAATATGTACATATAGGTACATTGTAGGAGGATTTTTTTCATGCAAAACGGTAAAGTAAAATGGTTTAACTCAGAAAAAGGTTTCGGTTTCATCGAAGTTGAAGGCGGAGAAGACGTATTCGTTCATTTCTCAGCTATCCAAGGCGAAGGCTTCAAAACTTTAGAAGAAGGTCAAGAAGTTACTTTCGAAGTAGAACAAGGTAACCGTGGACCTCAAGCTACTAACGTAAACAAGAAGTAATTTTTGAAAAAAGAAGGGCTCACCCTTCTTTTTTTTGCATTTTTATAGATGTCCTCCTACTTACATATCATAATAAGACTGAATTTTCATTTATTTATTCAGGGGATTTTTGTATAAAGTACATGAATAAATAAATACTGAAAATAGAGTGTTTGTGTGAAAAAGGAATTTAGAAAGAGGTAAATAAATTGAAAAACGCTACACATTTCATTGTGTTTGATATTGAGAGGAATTTCAGACCGTATAAATCAGAAGATCCGTCAGAAATAGTTGATATCGGAGCTGTAAAAATAGAAATAGGTACAATGAAGATAATTGAAGAATTTTCGGAGTTAGTAAAACCAAGTGCACGATTAACTCGTCATACAACAAAATTAACCGGTATTACGAAAAAAGATTTAATGGCTGTAGACAAATTCCCTCAAATTATAGAGAAATTTATTCAGTTTATCGGAGAAGATTCTATATTTGTTTCATGGGGAAAAGAAGATTATCGCTTTCTATCTCATGATTGTACATTACATGGTGTTGAATGCCCCATTATAGAAAAAGAAAGTAGAATTGATTTGCAAAAATTTGTTTTCCAAGCATATGAGGAATTGTTTGAACATACGCCAAGTTTACAATTTGCGGTAGAACAACTCGCTTTAACGTGGGAAGGGAAACAGCACCGTGCTTTAGCAGATGCCGAAAATACAGCAAATATACTTCTTAAAGTGTATAGCGAGAGAGATATTTATAAGCGATACAAAAGACATGGTGAACTTGAACTTGCAAAGAACGGGAAACTAACGGAAAAAGCGAAAAAAAAGATGCGAAAATGGGTGTTTAAAGAACTAAAGAAAAATACAGAACGCCCTTTTGAATGGAGTACATTTGAAAGTAGTGACACGTGGGAAAGTATAACGGAAAGATATTATATAAGTGAAAATACAGTAGAACTCCTGAAAAAACATTTTCGTACAGCAGTGAGAAAAGCGGAACGGCAGATTAGGTATTTGGCTGAGATGGAGGAGAATGTAGAGGTTAAATGACATTCTCCTCTATTTCTAGCTACATAAATTTAACATCATTATACTGATGGATGAATAAAGTATTCATATTAAATAGGAATTGATTTGTTGTGATTGGGCCATTATAATTGCTTTGAAAATTAAGGGGTGGTAAGAATTTTTAAATACATTCATAAAATTAGAGCCCATAGAAATGAAAGAGGGTAGAGTTAAATGGAAGCAATCTTTAAAATTGTAACAGTTTTAGTTTTGGGGATAATATTTGCCACGCTATCAGCAGTAATTATACTTCCTTTCATAGCAAAGAAGAAGAATTGGAAAAAGCTTAATATATCTTTAAAGCGTGGTGTATTAAAGATTAAAATCGAAGAGTAAAATATGAGTTTTATACAAGGGAGGTGTGATAGTGATAGACTTGGATATTAAAGACGTCACCGTACAGATGGAATTAAACGGTGTCTTTTGGAATGAGGATGGGGTTGCTGAAATGACGGTGACTACAAAAGCTGAGCATTCTCTTCTTCTTCGTTTAGTAGTTGACTTAAAAAGTAAAACTATTAGGGCGACAAGTGCCGACATAGTAAATGGATTCTGCCCTCTGTGCAAACAGAAAAAGGACAAATGTAGTGAACTTAATGACTTGCAAAACAAAATGGGAATTTTAGAAGAAGCCTACGATTGGGTGAGAGAGCATCCGGAATATCGTTTTCAATTATCTTTTTACGAGTATAATAAATTTGAGGTAGTGAAGTGAAGTTTTCATTTTACCAACATACATAGTGACTACTCTAATGGAAATACGCTTGTACAACAAGGAAGGAATTTACTTGATTCTGTGACAATTGATATCTTGAATCAATAATAATTTTTAAAAATAAGCATATTTTTGTTATAAATCAGGAAAAACGATTCTATTAAGAATCGTTTTTTAATATAAACATCAACTAAGCTCAAAATAAAAGAGCGCTTGTTAAAAGCGCTCAGTAAAAAATAATTATATGGAAGTATTTATTCAATACCGCTCGGATCATACGAATACTGTTGCTTATTTTCAATCCGCTCAATCACATCCTGCAGCTCATCTGGCTTCAGAAACTCAATCGGAGAGAAGCCTTTTTCAAACGTAAGTGTGTCTGCTTCAATCATAAGTACATATCGGTCATTTACCTTCGCAATATGTATTTGATCCCCGAAATCAGCAAGCAAAGCCTTCACAGAGATATGATCTGCTTTTAGTTTTAATTCCACTTCAGGAGCGTGCTCGACGATTTGAGCGGTAGCTTCCATTACTTCTTCGGTTGAAAATTGTTCCATAATTTCCCGCTTCGGACTGGCAGCCCATACTTCCATCGCTTGGTCGAATTGTTCGCGTTCTTCCGTACCTTCTTCAAATACATCTTCAATTTGGTCGTATACCATGTCCATTACCTGTGTTTTCATAATTTCAGGCATAGAGCGTTCATATTCGACGAATTTTAAGAAGTCTTCAAAGTAGCGGGCATGTGATGCTTGGTGTATTTTTAGTTCGCCTACTTCAACCATACCTTCTTCAGGCATGTATGGGTATTGGATAGATTTCATATTCTTTGTTGTGATGGCCATTTCAACGTTACGAATCAGTGTTGATTCATCAGAAATAGAAGCAACCTTTGGTTCGAAGTCGCATTTCATTACGAATACAAATGGATCATCAAAGTATTTGCGTAGTTTTGCCTGAGCAATTAAAAATACACCACCGCGTACAGCGCTTGTGTCAAGATATGTATAAACGAGAGGTTCGCTCATATCTTTAAAGTTGTCCTTTGTTTCTGCAAAGCGAATACGATTAAAAAGGTTGTAATGAGGGTTTGAATCAAGTTCGTGCCCTTCCTCTACAATAAAGCGACCAATCTTTGTTGGGGCTTGTTCTGTTTTTGCATGACGTTCTACTTTTCGCTTCGATATTTTTAATAACTCACCATTCAAAAATTCTTTTAAGGAGCTATCTTCATATTCTTCAGCGTCTAAAGTTTGAAAATGTTTGTAGCGTTTATCAACTGCTTCACCTTTTCCTTCTACTTGTACAACATAAAAGGAAAGATAATTTATTTCAAAATCCATATTTATCACCTTGTTTCATTTCATTAACTCTTATCAGTATAGAGATGGAAAAAACTTTCGTCAATTTATATAAGGAAGGGGGAGCCCCTTCCTTTATATAATTTTTATCCCGCTATTTGCTGGGCAGTAAGACCCCCACCTCAAAATTCTGAGAAAGCAAAGAAGTTAGTTGGGGGGCGGGATGCCCGTAAAAGCCCGATTGGTGAGGGCTAATAATCAGTGGGGATGAACAAAACCCCCACTGATTAAAGTTTTACTTTATTTTCTCAATTAAAATCCGTCTTCTAATGCTGCGAATGGAATGTTTAGTCTGTTTTCTACTGTGCGTAAACGTTGGTTTAAGCGGTTGAGTCTACGTGTATGGCGCTCAACTGTATTTTCTAGTTGACGTACTCTTTGTTCAAGCTCATTTACGCGTCTTTCTAATTGACGATTTCCAGTGCCAGGAAAAGAGATTGGAAGTTGGAATTGTCTATTTTGGTCATATGGATTCGTTTGCTCTGCTTGATCTATATTAGATTGATATTGTGCTTGTAAGTCATACTGTGGTTGTTGGTACGCATATTGATTATATGGATCATATGGATTGTAGGGATACATAATAACATCCTCCATTTCTTTAAAATAGGTTGAATTCACCATAATGTATGTGCAAAAGCGGAGCGGTGGCACGGCAAATACCTATTTATGTTGAAGGGATTTCTCTTTATCCCGCTATTTGCTGGGCAGTAAGACCCCCATTTCAAAATTCAGCAGAAACAAAGAAGGTCGGGATGCCCGTAAAACCCCCACTGATTAAAGTTTCACTTTATAAAAAATAGCTTGAGGGTTTTTGATTTGTATTTCTTTTGCTTGATGGTATATACTGGATAAAAGAGAGAGTTTACATAAAAGTTACAATTCTATCAAACTCAAACTTTTATGTAAATATGTATAGACATTTATAAAAGAAAAGAGTAATTTATATAGAGTGAAAAATAACTTGTAACATTTTATAAACATATTGTAAAATGATTGTAACAAAACATACATAAAAATGAAATAAATACATAATAGTGATGTTGGGGAAAGGGAGAGAGTATATTGTTCCGTAAAGTAAAGGGTATATTAGTTGGGGTGTTATGTGTAGCTGTAGTGAGTGGCTGTGGTGCAAAAGTAAGTGATGTTGCATTGGTAAGTGATATTGGTGGGCACACTGTAGAGGCTAAAGCAGAAGTGCAAGATACTATTAGTTTAGTTGATGGTCGAACTGGTACTGAAGTGAAAAAATTAGATTTATCTGGTTTAGGCTATTTTGAAGATGAAGCGAAATTTAAAAAGTCTGTAACAAAGGTTGTTGGTGAGGTTGGAAAAAGCGTCGACAAAAAAATGGTTCCTTCACGTATAGCACCTGATGGAAGTTGGCAAGAAGGAAAACCTTCTTATGAATTAATGGAAAAAGAATTAGTAGATAAATTGTTAAACGTTGGTATGTGGGATGCTACGTATCAGTTGCCGATTGTGGAGAAAAAACCAGTCGCAACATTAAGTGATGCGCAAGGAAATGGTACGGTAATTGGTAGATATGAAACGAACTTAGGTGGTTCAACAGGTGGCCGTATTGAGAATATTCGTTTGTCAGCAGCGAGCATAAATGGAGTTGTGTTAGCAAAAGGAGACCGTTTCTCTTTTAATTCTTTAATCGGTGATACAACACCAGATAAAGGATATCAATTAGGGAAAGAAATAGTTGATGGTAAATTAGTAGATGGATATGGCGGTGGTGTTTGTCAAACATCTTCAACTTTATACAATGCAGCAGATCAAGCTGGCCTGAAAATGGTGGAGAGAACTACACATTCTAAAACGGTAGGTTATGTTCCACAAGGAAGAGATGCTACAATTGCATATCCATATTTAGATTTAGTATTTGAAAATACGAATGATGCACCTGTGAAGCTTTATATGGGCATTCAGGGTGGAAAGCTAGTTGCTGAAGTACATAAAATGAGATAAGTATAATACCTTTATAAAAAAGCCATTATTTCTAAGTTTGATAAAATTAATGGCTTTTTTGTGCAATCAATATTACACCTCAAGATATAATGAACAGGAGGAAATTTAATAGGAGTAAGACAGTCTAAAAAAAGCATTAAATTCAATTCATAGTTTTCTTATTGACATTATTAGTGATGGGGTGTATTCTTCATAATAACAACTAAATAAATGGAAAAATTTATTGGTTTTCTTATCAAGAGAGATGGAGGGACTGGCCCGATGAAATCTCAGCAACAGGCTATATCAAAGTACTGTGCTAACTCCAGCGAACGCAATAGGCGTTTGAAAGATGAGGAGGAATGGATTCACATTTAACTCTTCTTATATGCGTAAGAAGAGTTTTTTGTTTAGAGAGGGGGGATAGAGTGAAGTTTGATGTAACGTATTTTTTAGAAAGTTTTCCACAATTATTTAAATATGTATACATAACTTTAGGGATTACTGTAGTTTCAATGATTATTTCCTTCGTTATAGGGATCGGCTTGGCGATCATAACGAAAAATAAAACGAAATATTTATATTCAATTGCAAGAGTGTATATCTCTTTCTTTAGAGGAACCCCGTTATTAGTTCAATTGTTTGTTTTATATTTCGGATTACCACAAATCTTTCCGACATTTACAGTGCTTACAGCCATGCAAGCCACTTTAATTGGCCTAAGTTTAAATAATGCTGCTTATTTATCAGAGATTATTCGAGGTTCATTAAATGCTGTGGAATCAGGGCAAATGGATGCCTGTTTATCAGTTGGAATGACAAAGGCGCAAGCGATGCGACAAATTATTTTTCCGCAAGCTATTCGTGTCGCAGTACCGTCACTTGGAAATAATTTTGTTGGATTGTTAAAAGAATCTTCGTTATCTTTTGCACTTGGGGTGGCTGAAATTTTAGCCCAAGCGAAAATGCTAGCGGCACAATCATATCGTTATATGGAAAGTTATCTAGCGGTAGCGATAGTATATTGGATTATTACAATCGTAATTAGCTGGGGACAGAAAAAGTTAGAAAAGAAACTTGATGCACCATATTTGTAACAGAAATGAGGTGATATATATGATTGAGATAAGAGATTTGTATAAGTCTTACAAACATAATGAAGTATTAAAAGGAATTTCACTAACTGTAAATAAAGGAGAAGTAGTAGTCATTATTGGACCTTCTGGTTCGGGTAAATCGACATTATTAAGGTGTTTAAACTTACTAGAACAACCGAATGATGGCAGTATTAGAATTGAAGATTTAGAGATTCATGCAAAGAAACTTTATAAAAAAGAAATAATACAATTGCGTCAAAAAACGGCAATGGTTTTTCAAAATTATAATTTATTTAAAAATAAAACAGCATTGCGAAATATTACAACGGCATTAACGGTTGTACAGAAAAAAAGTGAAGAAGAGGCAAAAGGAATAGCGAGAGAAATATTAAAACAAGTAGGCTTAGCTGATAAAGAAGATTTTTATCCAACAATGTTATCAGGAGGGCAACAGCAAAGGATAGGGATTGCTAGGGCAATGGCTTTAAATCCCGCAGTATTATTGTTTGATGAACCGACTTCTGCACTTGATCCAGAATTGGTGAATGAGGTATTGCAAGTTATTAAAGACTTGGCAAGGCAGCACATAACGATGGTTGTTGTTACACATGAAATGAATTTTGCAAAAGAGGTGGCGGATCGCGTTATATTTATGGCTGATGGCATTATTGTAGAGCAGGGAACGCCAGAAGAAATTTTCCGAAATCCACAAAATGAACGTACGAAAAAGTTTTTACGACAATTGAATGCTTCAGAAGAAGGCAATCATTTCGTTATTTAGGAGGAAGAATTGTGAGGAAATCATCATTATTACTAACATTAGCATTAACAGTATCAGTTGGAGTTTTATCAGCTTGTGGTTCAAATACAGCAAGCGAAAAAACAAATGAAAAAGTAGTAAAAGTTGGGACATCTGCAGGTCGTAGTCCATTTATTTTTAAAGAGGGTGAGAAAGTAAAAGGCTTTGATGCTGAAATTATTGAAGCGGCTGCTAAGAAGGCTGGGTATAAAGTAGAATGGAATGTTTCTGATTTTGAGGGATTATTTGGCTTATTAGATTCAGGACGAATTGATACAATTGCAAATGAACTATCAGTTTCTCCGGAAAGAAAAAAGAAATATGATTTTTCAATTCCGTACGTGTATTCTGGCTCTGTATTTGCGGTGAAGAAAGATAATCATACCATTAAATCGCTAGAAGATTTAAAAGGTAAGACTGTAGGTGTCGGGCTTGGTACAGCTGGAGAGCAAGAATTAAAAGCATTAAATAAAAATAATGCTTTTACAATTAAAACGTTCTCAGAGGATCCGACAGCAGAATTGAATGAAGTAGGACTTGGACGCGTCGATGCCTATTATAATGATAAAGTTCAAGTGGAAACAACTATAACAAAGGCGAAATTAGACAACGTCAAAATAGGATTTGGTCCACTTGAATGGGGAGAGATTGCATTTCCATTTGCGAAAAAGAGCGAAAAGTTAGAAGATATAAATAAAGCATTGAAAGAATTAGAGCAAGATGGCACATTAAGTGACATATCGAAAAAATGGCTAAAAGTTGATGCTACGAAAAAACAAAATTAAGGTGTATTCGTTGAATGGAGTTATCGCCTATCAACTGATATAAAAAATTAGAGAAAACTAGAGAGGAAGTTATTCATGGTACAAATTCATCCGAAAACACGTATTGGTCATGTTGAATTTAAAGTGAAAGATTTAGAGCGTCAAATTGCTTTTTATGAAAATGTTGTAGGCTTAGAGGTAATTAAGCAAGAGGGAAATAAAGCATATTTATCTGGAAAAGGTGGAAAAAACGCGTTACTTGTTCTTGAAAAGATAGAGGACGGGGTACTGCAAGAACCGCGTACGACTGGTATATATCATGTAGCCTTTTTAGTTCCGACTCGTGAAGCTTTTGCTTCTGCGCTATTTGGGGTTCTTCGTAATAAGAATATAATTGACAGCCCGGCTGAGCAAGAAGGGCGTTATACATATTCAAATGAAATTTTACCAATTTCAAGGTTTAATAGTGCAAGTGATCATACATATAGCGAAGCTTATTATTTGCAAGATTTAGAGGGGAATGGTATTGAAATTTATGCAGACCGACCGCGCGATCAATGGGGAGAAGGGCCAGGAGGAAGTACACCACTTGATTTAAAAGAATTGGCAACACTCGTTGATTATGAGTTTGATGGTTTGCCTGCTAATACTGTCGTTGGGCATGTACATTTACGAATAGCTGATGTAGAGAAATCACATGAATTTTATGTGGAAACAGTAGGTTTTGAAGTACAGCAGCGTGAAGAGGATTGCTTATTTATTTCAGCAGGGGGATATCATCACCATATTGGTGCAAATACGTGGAACGGAGTAAACAATCCACACCCACCAGTACATGCAACTGGACTAAAGGTATATGCGATTGTACTACCGCATAAAGAAGCGTTAGATGAAGTGAAAGAAAGATTAATAGAAAAACAACATGAAATAAATGAAACTACAAATGGGTTTGCGGTAGTAGATCCAAGTGGTATTACAGTGCAGTTTGAAATAGAAGCAGTGTAAAATAAGCGAGAAAGTGTATAATCACTTTCTCGCTTATTTGTGATCATTCATAGCTCAATCCAATATCTTTTTACTATATTCCCATCTTCCTCAGTGAAATCATCATCACGAATCCCGCCGTTATGTAAAATCGTTTTTTCAGAAGCGGTATTTACTGCGTCGCAAACGACAAGTACTTTCGTGATGTCTAATTCCTTCGTTTTTTCTAATGATAATGCTAGTAACTTCGTAGCATAACCTTTTCTTCTTTCAGAAGGGCGAATGCCATAACCGATATGACCGCCAGCGTTAAATAGATGTTCAGTTAAACTATGACGTATATTAACAGCTCCCACAATTTTATTTTCATCTGTAACAAGCCAATATGTAGAATCTGGTACCCAAGTTTCAGGGATATTTATTCCGTTATGCGCATCGAGAAGTTCTTGAACCATAGCTGGGAAGTTGGCAGGATTTTTTGTGATAACCCACGGGATCATTGTTTCACCGCTATCTTTCCATTCGTTATAGAAATCTAAGTATTCTTCTTGTAAATCAGTAGCAGGTGTAAGTAATGAGACGTTCATTGTTAGTAAGCTCCTTTATTTATGTAGTTTTTATAAAAAATTATGAAACAAAATGAAAACGTTTTCTAAGATTTCTCAACCTAATTTCATGCAATCCACCTTCGGTTTTTTAGAAAATTAGTGAAGGTTTAAAATTAGGAGTTATTTGTTTTATGTTAATATTTAAAATATTAACATAAAACAGTCGGAGTATTAAGTGTATTTTAGTGGTTTTCTTTCATGTTGATAAATGGATATTTGTGATAATTTTTGTTTTATCTATCTATAATGAATGAAAGGGGGAAGTGCCCGTGAGTGTAGATTTTGATTTTATTATACGAATCGGTGTTGCTGGCTTGTTAGGAGCAATGATTGGTATTGAAAGAGAAATTCGATCGAAAGAAGCTGGATTAAAGACTCATTTCCTCGTAGCGGTAGGAAGTGCGTTAATAATGGTTGTTTCGAAATATGCCTTTTCAGATATTGTGTATGAAGAGCATACGTCTCTAGACCCAAGTCGGATTGCAGCACAAGTCGTTAGTGGAGTTGGTTTTTTAGGTGCAGGCACAATTATTATTCAAAAGCAGGCGGTGAAAGGATTAACGACCGCGGCTGGTTTATGGGCTACTGCCGGTATAGGATTAGCAATTGGAGCGGGAATGTATGTAGTAGGCATTGGAGCGACGATTCTCGTTTTAATTGGTTTAGAAATTGTAAGTCGTATTTTTAAGGTGCAATTTTTATTTCCACAAAATATAACAGTGCAAATGTTTGTAAATAAACATGAAGCGGTACAACAAATATTAGAAACACTACAAGTGAAAGGCATCCCAATACTCTCATATGAGGTGGAAGCTTCACAGCAAGGTACAGAAACTGTTTATAAGGTAGGGATGCAACTGAAAAATATATCGTCAGAAGAAAAGAATGAGTTTATTCAGCATATGCAAACATTACCGGAAGTTACGTTTATAAAGTTAAAATCATAGTGTTGAAAACGAGGATAGATGTAGCAGGAATTTTGCTATTATCTATCTTTTTTGATATAAAATGCACGGAAAGTCAAGCGTTAATTTTACATGAAATGAATATATGTGTGAACGTTACCTTATTTTTTCTCAATACAGGACAAAAAGTAAAAATAGTAAAATAATGGAGCGGGACACTAAAAATGTAAGGTAGGGGAGAGCATGAAAGGCTATTCAAAGAAAATGTTAGTAGGGGTAAGTTTTGCTAGTTTAATGTTAGGGAGTTTTCAAGGGGTCAGTTTGGCAGAAGATACTAAGGGAGAGCAAGTTTCTTATCGAAATGTGCTCAAAATGGAGCCAGTCGGTGTACAACTATCAGTACAAGAATTAGCTCATTCATCGAAAGTGCTCGAAAGCAAGTCTTTTGAGAAAAGGCTACAATTTGCCGATTTATCACAAAGACCACCTGAGGTGAAAAAAGAAAGTAAGCAATTAGCTGTAGCGAAAACTTATACAATTGCTGAATTAAATCAATTAAGCAATCAGCAGTTAGTAGATTTACTTGTAACAATTGATTGGGAGCAAATTACGGGGCTATTTCAGTTTAATACAGACAGTCTAGCATTCTATCAAAATGATAGTAGGATGCAGGCGATTATTGATAAATTGAAGCAGCAAGGACAAGCCTATACGAAGGATGATTCAAAAGGGATTGAGACATTAGTGGAGGTATTACGTTCAGGATTTTATTTAGGATTTTATAATTCGGAACTTAGTAAATTAAATGAACGGAGTTATCATGATAAATGCTTACCTGCATTAAAAGCGATAGCTAACAATTCAAATTTCAAGCTGGGTACATTAGAGCAAAATAGAGTGGTATCATCATACGGAAAGTTAATAGGAAACGCTTCGAGTGATGTGGAAACGATAACATCAGCTGCAAAAATTTTTAAACAATATAATGATAATTTTTCTACATTAGTAGATAATCTTTCAGCTGGAAATGCTATTTACGATATTATGCAAGGTGTTGATTACGACATTCAATCGTATTTGTACGATACGAGGAAAGCACCGAAAGATACAGTATGGTATCAGAAAATAGATAGTTATATTAATGAACTAAGTCGTTTTGCATTAATGGGAACGATTACAGCAAAAAACGGTTGGCTTATTAATAATGGCATTTATTATACAGGTAGACTCGGTACGTTCCATAGTACAGGAACGAAAGGGTTACAAGTTGTAACAGATGCGATGAAAATTTATCCGTATTTAGGGGAGCAATATTTCGTAGCTGCTGAGCAAATCGCAACGAATTATGGCGGAAAAGATGCAAATGGTAAAGTGGTGAATTTAGATCAAATAAGAGAAGATGGAAAGAAAAAATATTTGCCAAAAACGTATACGTTTGATGATGGGGCAATTGTTTTAAAAGCTGGAGATAAAGTGACAGAAGAAAAAGTAAAACGTTTATATTGGGCGGCAAAAGAAGTGAAGGCACAATTCCATCGTACGGTTGAAAGTGATCAACCTTTAGAAAAAGGAAATCCTGATGATGTATTAACGATGGTTATTTATAATAGCCTAGCAGAATATCAATTTAATCGTCAATTGTACGGATATGAAACGAATAACGGTGGTCTGTATATAGAAGGAACAGGTACGTTCTTTACTTATGAGCGTACGCCAGAAGAAAGTATTTATAGTTTAGAAGAATTATTCCGACACGAGTTCACACATTATTTACAAGGTAGATATGAAGTGCCAGGGTTATGGGGACAAGGAAAAATATATGAAAATGAAAGATTATCTTGGTTTGAAGAAGGGAATGCCGAATTTTTTGCAGGGGCAACGAGAACGGATAATGTTGTACCGAGAAAGAGTATTATAGGAGGATTATCTTCAAACCCAGCAGAGCGTTATACGGCAGAGCGAACGTTAAATGCAAAGTATGGAACGTGGGATTTCTATAATTATTCCTTTGCTTTACAATCGTATATGTACAATAAGAGATATGATATGTTTGATAAAATACATGATCTTATTAGGAAAAATGATGTAACAGCATATGATGCATATCGCTCTACATTAAGTAAAGATGCGAATTTAAATAAAGAATATCAAGACTATATGCAAATGCTAGTTGATAATCGTGAGAAATATAACGTGCCATTAGTATCAGACGATTATTTAGCAAATCATGCACCGAAACCAGTTTCAGATATTGCGGCAGAAATAACAGCGGAAGCAAAATTGAAAAATGTATCAGTGAAGAAAAATAAATCACAGTTCTTTAATACATTCACACTACAAGGAACATATACAGGAACTGCAGCAAAAGGAGAATATGAAGACTGGAAAACAATTACACAAAACGTTAATGATACGTTAAAACGTTTAAGTGCAAAGGAATGGACAGGTTATAAAACAGTAACAGCATACTTCGTAAATTATCGTGTGAATGCATCAGGACAATTTGAATATGATGTTGTGTTCCACGGTATTAATACAGAAGAAGGTGCAGAGAATAAAGCACCAGTTGCAGTTATAAACGGTCCGTATAGTGGAAATGTAAATGAAGCAATTTCATTTAAAAGCGACGGATCAAAAGATGAAGACGGGAAAATTACTTCGTATAAATGGGAGTTTGGTGATGGAGCAGTAAGTAATGAGCAAAATCCAACTCACGTATATACAAAAGAAGGAACGTATACGACGAAATTAACGGTAACAGACGATAAAGGAGCAACTAATACTGCTACAGCGACTGTAGCTGTTCAAAAGAAAGAAGATAACAGTGTAGAAAAAGAACCGAATAACTCATTCCAAACAGCAAACAAACTGCAGTTAAATCAAGTCTTACGTGCTAGTTTAGGAAATGGCGATACAAGTGATTTCTTTGAAATTAATGTGGAGACTGCTAAAAACCTTCAAATTAACGTAACGAATGAAAATAATATCGGAATGAACTGGGTACTTTATTCTGAAGCAGATTTAAATAATTATGTTACGTATGCTCAGCAACAAGGGAATAAACTAGTAGGTAGTTACTACACGTATCCAGGGAAGTATTATTTACATGTGTATCAATATGGTGGTGGAACAGGGAATTATACGGTGGAAGTGAAGTAGTAAAAAGGGAGTTGTCTTTTTCAATGAATGGCACAAGGTCTGTACTTTAATGAAAAAACAACTGCAGGAAATGTCACTAGTGATAATAACAAATTAAGCGTCGCGAGATATTATATTTACATTAAATAAATCTAATCAGTAAACGAAATAAAATCGATGAACTAGTATTTCATCACGATGTAAGAAAAGTTATAAATATTAAGTGTTTTTAATTGAATTAAACTAAAGGATCAGAGTATATCTGTAACAATAGATAAGCTCTGATCCTTATTAGTTTTAATTAACACACATAAATTTAAGATAATTAATAAGTAAGCTAGCTAGCGGGATTCTTAAAATTCGCTTATGTAATTAACTAAACAGAAAATTTTTATCGCATTAGCAAGGGATACTAATAGAAAAGCGTGTCCCTTTACCTAAGTTACTCTCTATTTCTATATCTCCGTTTAATTCTTTAATAATACTATAAGCAATCATAGTACCAAGCCCAGTTCCTTTTTCTGTTGTTGAATAGAATGGCAAAGCAATTCGTTTTATTTGTTGAGATGACATCCCAATTCCTGAATCAATAATATCAATTATGATATTTCCTTTTACTTTTTGTATATTTATTTGTAATAATCCACCATTTTTCATAGCCTCAATTCCGTTTTGGATGATGTTGTTTAGACAGAGTTTGAATTTTTCGGGGTCCCCGTTTATATAAAAGGAATCTGTACTATTTTGTTTGATTTCAACTTTGTATGATAGAGCGAGTGGCGAAATAGTATCTTTCACCTGATTTAAAATGTGATTAATATCTATTTTCTCTTTTAGGGTGTTCTGTGGTTTGGTTAAAGATAAATAGTTATTAATAGTAGATTGTATTTGCTGCATTTCAATTAACATGATTTCTAAGTATTGATCCTGAGATAGCTTTGAGGCATGTTTTTCATTTAATAATTGAGTGAATCCATGTACTGTGGTTAGTGGATTGTGGATTTCGTGTGCAATTGACGCTGCTAGTTCGCTAGCTATATAAAATTTTTCAGCCCGTTGTAGCTTTTCTTTCATTTTATATTTCTCGATCATTCCCTCTATTAAATAAACTGATAATAATACTGTGAAAATATTAATGATTATGTAATTTAATAAAAATTCTATGAGAGTAGAGTCTATTTTCCCTCCTGTATTTATTTGAGTTACAATACCGCAAATAGAAAGGGAAGTTGTACATACTAAAATAAGGAATAAGCTTAATAATACTTTTTTTTCTTTAACATACATAGGTAATAAGTAACGAAAGAGCATTGTTATACCAAAAATAATAGTGAAGATAATAAATGATGGAAGAACGCCATTTCCGCCTAAGTAAAACCGATAAGAAAGATATAAAATTCCTATAAAAACAATTTTTTTTGTATTTCCATATAGAAAAACTAATATTATAGGAATAAAACGTAAATCATAAATAAATCCCACATGTAAATGAAAAGGAAAAGTCATACAAAAAATAATAGCAATGGAGGAAAGGATAGAAAATAACATATTATTACATGTTTTTTTTTCTTTAAACTCTAGCCAAAATACGTGATAGCTAAGGATACAAATTATTATAATAAAGGTATTTAATAAAAGAGTAGAAATTCCCATAGTTTTGCATCTCCAATAGTTTGTAAGTAGAATTATGTATGAGTTGGACATAGATGTTTAGTATTAGTAGACTTTTTATCTAAAAAAGGAAGGGTACTTGAAAAATACTGTTATATTACTCGTATTAAAATTGATAAGGAAAATAGAAAAAATCTATTTAAATTTATGTACATATGAAATTATAAACTAACTTTTGTATAGGTAAAATTGGGATTGAGTTACTGATAAAATAAGGTTTTTTAAGTATGAATATTCTGTGAAAATGATATGCGTGGTGACTCCTGTTTTGTAGCCTTCGTTATATTAACATGGAATATATCAAATTACAAAGTGAAATTTTAGAAAAATTTTATTAGTACATTTTATCTGAAATAGAAATGCTATTTATTTGAGTATTTTGGTACTTACTCGTATAAAACTTTGTTAGAAAAAGACTTTAAAATTTAAATGTTTTTTATGAAGCGTAATATTGTAGCTTTATCTATGTGGGTTTCTCAATAACTATTAAGGTGAAAAGTTAAAATATATAGGTTTATAGATATGAATCATTACATAAAAACGCACTTGGAAAAGGATGTATGATGGTAATAGAATACAAACATCAAGGGGGAACTTAAAATGAAGTTAAATAAACTAGTGCTTAGTTGTGGGGTAGTTTCGGCATTAACACTTGGTGTGTTAGGGAATAATACTTATGCTGAAGAAGTACACAAAACGAATGATCCAATTCATGTAGTTGAACATGTTTCTGCAGACTTATTATTAACCCAAACAATGGATTATAGTGGCGAGGCTGAAACTTCTTTCGTATATGATGGGAGTACTGACTTAAGCTTCTCTATGAAAAATAATGGTCAAAATACAATGGGATATAGTGTAAAAGGTCCAAATACAGAGCTAATTGTTGGTGGTTATATAAAACCTGGAGAACAACAAATTAATGTTACAAATGTACGGAATGCTTTATCTCCATTACCGAATGGAACATATAAAATTTACGTTTCAAATGATGATGGTTCTAAGGGGCAATTCCAAGTTTCAGTAAGATCTATGAATTAAATGTAAAACGCTTTGCTTTTAAGTTAATTTAATCTTTACTTATTGGAAAGAAGCTAAATTGAATTGAGAATTACCGATAAAAATGAAAACGAGCACCTTATCTAATTGTGAGAGGGTGTTTGTTTTTTGCTATTAAACAGAAAACAATTATAAATACATTTTGATATTTCCATTGCTAACCTACTAGATTGTGTCAACGAGAGAATGTCTACTATAAAAGATATCAAAATAAAGATGATGTAACATTCCGCTAAATTATATGGGGAAATAGAAAAACCACCCTTATATGAGTGGTTTTAGTAATTATTTTTAGGTTATACATTTAAAATTAGGCTAAGTTATAGAAATAATAAACATTTAATCCGTTGTTATTATTTTGGTTCTGGATAATGATTGTAGTATGAGATTCTAATAAATTCTTGGTAGACATTTGTTAATTTGGCATCTCTAAGAGCATCGTTGAATTTTTGCATACGTACACTCCCTTGAGCGTACCCTCCACCTGGAGTATAAGGGTTTCTAGCTTCAAAGTCATCCAAAAATACTTTTAATTTTTTATAGTCTTGAGATTGATAAAAAGCCACGGCCTCTTCAGGAGTGACATCAAAGTAAGAGGATGACGTTGAGTTATAAGAAGCTGCTTGAGCAGTAGGTGCCTCTAGCATAGTTGCAGTTCCACCGAACATAGTAAGCGCCATAGAAGATACAATAATTTTTTTAAACATAATAAAACCTCCATGTAGAATATTGGATTAATAGTAATCATGTAATCATTATAGTTACAATGAAAATGATTATCAAATGCAATATTGCATAATATATCCAACTATTTTTGGGGAGTAAGACTCCCGCTCAAAAATTCAATGAAAGCAAAGAAGTTAGGTGGGAATCGGACGGATTAAAGTTTCACTTTATTATTTGAACGAGAAGTCACCTTTATATTTAAATGGAGGAGTGTAATAGATTAAAAGAGGTGTATAAATTACTCAGGTTAACAAGAAAATGAAAAGGCGATTTTTAATAGGGGGAAAGCTTAATAACTGGAGCAAAAGAATTGCTATTTATATATTTAACATACATATTTGTCTTTTAAATTGTAGGTGTGTTTTAGAATTTGTATATAGTAAATTCGTTAAAAAACTTGATAAATAATAAAATGTGTAAATTTTTTGACTATTTTATTAAAATCATTTAATATTTGTAATTTATTGTTTTATAATGATAAATGGGTCGATCGTGAATGTTTTAGATATTGCGATATATACTCGGATTAATTTATTCTAGGGAGGTTACAAAATTGGGTAAGAGAGTCATTATAAGAGTTTTTACATTATTATCAGTACTGGCATTATTCCTTAATGTATTTTTACCTAGGGCTAGTGCAGAGGTTATGACGCATGAGAAATATTCAATGGACTGGAGTTATAGTAATAGTCTAGGTAAGTACATTCGCACTGAAATGATTAAAAATTCAAGTGGTCAAATTGCTTATTGCTTAACCCTTGGATTAAAATCACCAAATGGTGAAGATCTTCCTGAAATGGGGAAAACAGATAATGTAGTATATAGAGTCTTATTAAATGGTTTCCCGCAAAAAAGTGCTGAACAGCTGGGAGTAGCTAATAAAAATGAAGCGCATTATGCAACGCAACTTGCGGTTTGGAATGCATTAGGTCAACTCGATGTAAATGAATTAAAACATGAGAATAAAAATGTTGAAAAAGCAGCTAAGGCTATTATTAGTAATGCTAATAATAGTGAAGAGACTCAAGATGTTTTTATGAATGTGATTCCTGCTGAAAAGCAAAAAGCAGAATTAAAGGGTGAATTCTTCGAAACAAATTTATATTCAGTACAAACAAATGCTAAGAGTGGTTCTTATAAGATAGTAGCGGAAAATGCACCTAATGGAGTTAGAATTGTTAGTGAAAATGGAGAAGTGAAAGATCAGCTTTCAGTTGGAGAAAAATTTCGTATCCAAATTCCTAAGAATACAAAAACGGGTGAATTTAATTTAAGTGTTGCTGCTAATTTAACTAAAGTTCAAGCAATTGCTTACCGTGGTACGGATACTGTTCAGAACGCTACAGTACTATTAGAGAGAAATGAAGAAAAGCTTAGTAGTGATCTTGCAGTAAATTGGGAAGCAGCTGGTTCTTTAAAAATTAAAAAGGTTGGAGAAAATGGAGAAGTTTTAGCTGGTGCAGTATTTGAGGTCTTTAATGCAAATAATGAATCAGTCGGAAAAATCACGACTGGTGCTGATGGTATGGCAGAATTAAACAACTTACCAATTGGTACTTACACATTAAAAGAAATTAAAGCACCAACAGGCTATGTTTCAGATGATAAACCACAAACTATTGAAGTTAAGACAGGAGAAACAGGAGCTGTCCAAATAGTAAATAACAAAGTAAAAGGTAACATCGAAATTAAAAAGCTTAGTGATTCAGGAAAGATGTTACCAAATGTTGAATTCACAGTCTTCACTGAAGATGGAAAAGAAGTGAAAAAAGTAGTAACAAAAGAAAATGGAATTGCAAACGTTGAAGGTCTTACGTATGGTAAATATTATTTCTTAGAGACAAAAACACCTAATGGATATATTGGAAATAAAACAAAGTATCCTTTTGAAATTAAAGAGCACAATAAAACACTTACTTTTACAGTGGAAAATACCGAAGTGAAAGGTAGTGTAAAATTACTAAAAGTAGATAATGAAGATATTAGTAAAAAATTAGAAGGTGCAGTATTTGAATTGAAAGATGAAAGTGGAAAAGTAGTTGGGGAATATAAGACAGATAAAAATGGCGAGATTAACGTCAAAGATTTAGCGTATGGTAAATATTCATTTGTAGAAAAGGCTTCTCCAAATGGTTACGTTCTTGTTAAAGAACCAATTGTGTTCGAAATAAAGGAACATGGAAAGATTATTGAGTTATTGGCAGTTAATCATCTTATCAAAGGTGATCTAGAAATTACAAAGGTAGATGTAGCTGATGGAAATAACAAGCTTCCAAATGCAGAATTTACGATTTATAACGAAGCAGGAAAAGAAGTAGTAAAAGGAAAAACAGACGATAAAGGAATCGCTAAATTTGAAAAGTTACCATTTGGAAAATACACATATAAAGAAACTGTTGCACCAAAAGGTTATGTATTAAATGAAGAAACGTTCTCTTTTGAAATTAAAGAGAATGGTCAAATCATTAAACACATTGTCAAAGATGAAAAGATTCCTTCAATAAAAACAACAGCTACTGATAAAACAGATGGTACAAAAGAAATGCACACGTCTAAGTCTGTAACAATCCAAGATAAAGTGGAATACAAAGACCTACAAGTAGGTAAAGAATACACATTAAAAGGTAAATTAATGAATAAAGAGACTAATAAACCATTAGTTGTAAATGGTAAAGAAGTAACAGCTGAAACGAAATTTACACCAAAAGAAGCAAATGGTTCTATTACATTAGACTTCACATTTGATGCAACTGGTTTAGAAGAAAAAGAGGTAGTAGTATTCGAAGAGTTATTGAAAGAAGGAAAAATTGTTACAACACATGCTGATATCAATGATAAAGGTCAAACAGTTAAGTTCGTTAAGCCATCAGTAAAAACGACAGCAACAAACAAAGCTGATGGTGGAAAAGAGATTCATTCAAAGGATTCTATCACTATTCAAGACAAAGTGGAGTATACTAACTTAGTTGTAGGTAAAGAGTACACTGTAAAAGGTAAACTAATGAACAAAGCTATTAACAAACCATTATTAATTGATGGAAAAGAAGTAACAGCTGAAACGAAGTTTACTGCAAAAGAAAAGAACGGTTTTGTAACATTAGACTTTACTTTTGTTGGTGCTGAACAGCAAGGAAGAGAAGTAGTCGTGTTTGAAGACTTATTACATGAAGGTCAAGTAATTGCAACACATGCTGACATTAACGATGTAGGTCAAACAGTTCGATTTGTAGAACCTTCTATTAAAACGACAGCAACAAACAAAGCTGATGGTTCTAAAGAGTTAGACGCTTCTAAATCTGTAACAATCCAAGATAAAGTGGAATACAAAGACTTAATCGTGGGTAAAGAGTATGTTGTAAAAGGTAAACTGATGGATAAAGCAACAAACAAGCCATTATTAGTTGATGGAAAAGAAGTAACAGTAGAGTCTAAGTTTATTGCTAAAGAGAAGAATGGTTCTATCACACTAGATTTCACATTTAATGCTTCTGCATTACAAGGTAAAGAAGTAGTAGTATTTGAAGAACTGTATCAAGATAATATATTAGTAGCTATTCACGCTGAAATTGAAGATAAGGGACAAACAGTGAAATTTAAAGAGGTAAAGCCGGAACAACCTAAACCAGAACAGCCAAATTCAGATGAAAATACTCCAACACCAGAGCAGCCTAACGAGCAAGTAAAAGAACAACCACAACCTAAGCAAGAAATTCAATCTAAAATTGGATGGTTACCACAAACAGGTACTAATCTTACAAGTTGGATCTCTATGGCTGCAGGCGCATTACTGTTAATTGTTGGTGGAGTTATTTTCTTGAAACGTAAAAATGCATAGAAATTAAAAAATAAGCACATCTGTTTTTATAACAAGATGTGCTTATTTTTATCATTTTAGCCAAGAAGACTCCTATATTTAAGCGTGAATGGCATTTAAAATCGCAACTTTATTTGTAGTAAATAGTACATAATTTTGTTTTACTGTTTTAATTAAAATACGTTCTGTTGTCCCATAAGCTGTTCCAATACGTATTACATCTACTTCTTCAATACCAGCATAGGTAGCATCTTCGGTAACCTCAATCACATCACGTAATGGAATTGTAATCTCCGCCAATTGCCATGAAATAATTAACTCTTCATTTGTTTTTTTTACATTAATGCCTAGCATTATACCAAGACCCTTCAATAATAATATGCTACACTTCTAATCTCATTATATAAATTTTTGGATTTTTTATCTATATGTAGGAATAGAATTTATATATATATGTGAGCATCTTAATGATGTCAAACAAATAGAAGGATATACAGTCTTTCTATTAAGAAATATGGTAAGAACAAAAGTTCACTTCAAATTAATATGAATTTGATATGGTTGAGATATTATGAACGAGAAACAGTAAGAGTTGCAGGAAGGAAATGAATAATGAGACTTAAATTAGTAGGGATTTTCATTTGTGTAATTATGATGTTAGGTATCTTTATAATTTACACCAATCAATCTATTGGTAAAGAACCAGATAAGACGAATTATGAATCTCGTGAAAACTCCATAAATAAAGAGAAAGATAGTAGAGGAAAAGGGCAATCAAAATACAAAAAAAGTTCTTTTGCTAGTATACAGGCTGTAGTTAATAAGGAATATGGGTTACCCGAAGACTATAAACCAGAGGATTTAGTTGTACCAAATGTGCCATTCTCATTTAGTGGAACGGTAGAAAAGAGCCACCTCCGTAAAGAGGCGGCAGAAGCACTGGAAAAATTATTTGATTTAGCAAAGCAGGAGGGGATTCAGTTAAATGCTGTTTCGGGATTTCGTTCCTATGGCTATCAACAACGACTGTATGCAAACAATGTGAAAAGAAAAGGACAAGAGCATACGGATCGCTTCTCGGCAAAACCAGGACATAGCGAACATCAAACAGGGTTAACAATGGATGTTTCTTCTAAAAGTGCGAACAATGAACTAGAGTTATCCTTTGCTAATACGAAGGAAGGAAAATGGCTGAAAGAAAACGCGCATCGTGAAGGGTTTATCATTCGTTATCCTAAGGGGAAGGAAAGTATTACAGGTTATGCATATGAACCTTGGCATATTCGCTATGTAGGAGATATTGCTGAAAATATATATAAACAAAAGCAGACTTTAGAAGAATACATGAATCTATGAAAATAGAATTGAAGAATTAAACTGGCTATCGATAGACGTGAGATTGTAAAAGGCAGGGTATATAAATTAAGGTGTTTTTTAATTTTTTTGGTGAAGAGGGAAGGTATCCCTCTTCTTTTTTCATTCCTTGTAAAATTTGAGGATGTCTTAAGGGAATGAAAAGATGGATTGTGTGAATGTATTAATAAAGGCTACTTTAGGTGGCGTCTAGAGATGTTTTTTGAGGGAATACAATGTTATAAGTTGTAGTATTCATTGCAGCAATTGACTATATTATAGGAGCATTCACGTTGGAATATAACAGAGAATTATAGAGTAAAGTAGGATTCAAAAGCATTGTTAAAAATGTTGGTGTTATAAGTTATTTTCCTATCAAAATAATTAGTCTTTGTTCAAAATTTAAGGTTGTTATTTTATTATATCTAGTAACTATTTATATTATTTAATAATTACTTGGTTTACTATTAAGGTGGTTATCTTACAAAATTGTAAGGTTATTTTAATTGACACTTGTATGTATAAGTAACTATACTGGTTACACAATGTTGGTAAGTATATTTAATAATCTCTATCTATAAGTGTATGTCCGAGGATTATTTTTGGAGTAATAGTTCGATTGTAAATTTGTTGTACGATATATAGTGATATAAACAACATGATCTATTCTTTATTCAAAGTCGTATTATTTAAAGATTAATTATAAATGATATATTTACCAAATTGTAATAAATTGATAGAGGTGTTACATTTTGAAATACAAATTAATTGCTACAGGAATTCTTGCTGGAAGTCTATTATCCTATTCATCTAATACATTTGCAAATACTCATAAGTTCCCAGATGTTCCTGCATGGGCGGACAAATCCGTTAATTATTTAGTTGATAAACAGGTATTGAATGGTTATCCAGACGGAACTTTCGGTTCAAATGACTCATTAGACAGAGCTTCGGCTACAAAAATTATGACAAAAGTTTTAGGTATAAAAATTGACTCTAATGCAAAACCATCATTTACAGATTCACAAAACCACTGGGCTACTCCGTATATTGCTGCTGCTGAAAAAGCTGGTATTGTTAAAGGTGAGGGTAATGGAATCTTCAATCCATCCGGAAAAGTAACTCGCGCTGCTATGGCTACGATGCTAGTAAATGCATATAAACTACAAAGCACACCAAATCATAACGAGCAGGTTAAATTTGAAGATTTAAAAGGGCATTGGGGAGAAAAATATGCCAATATTTTAATCGGTTTGAAAATTTCCAATGGTACTGAGAACGGTTGGCAACCAAATAGATTTATAACACGTGCTGAAGCTGCTCAACTTACTGCAAAAACAGATATGATGCAACATCGTCCAAAAAACCCATTAGAAAGTAAAACAATCATTATTGATCCTGGACATGGTGGCGAAGATCCTGGGAAATCCACAAAGGGATTACCTGAAAGTAAGATTGTACTAGACACTTCTTTACGTCTACAACAATTACTTGAAAAGCATACACCATTTACAGTTTTATTAACTCGTCAATCTGATAATAGACCAGGACATGATCAAAAAAGTTCTTTACAGGAACGTGTTAAATTTGCTAAGAAAAATCAGGGTGATATCTTTATAAGCGTACATGCAAATGCTTTTAATGGTAATGCAAAAGGGACAGAAACATATTACTATAAATCTTCTAAATCCGAAAAAACAAATCCTCATGTGGAAGAAAGTCGTGTTTTAGCAGAAAAAATTCAAACACGTTTAGTAGAGGCACTTCAAACACGAGACAGAGGAGTTAAACATGGAGACCTTCATGTTATAAGAGAAAATGACATGCCAGCTGTATTGACGGAACTGGCGTTTATAGATAATGGTATTGATTACAGTAAATTATCTACGGAAAATGGCAGACAAATTGCAGCAGAAGCCATTTATGAAGGAATTTTAGATTATTATGAATGGAAAGGAAATAATGTATCTGAATATAGGCTGTAATAAGTAATTGAAAATATAGTAATTCTCGAAATGAAGAATTCTATAATTTTTTTGTGTTTTTTTTAAACAACAATTTTAAATTTGTATTTAAAATTGTTGTTTAAATCTTTACTTTATGTTTTAATAATATTGATAATAGTTATCAATAAAGTGAGAGGAAGATTAGTGAAACATGTGTTTTTAGTTAGTGTCATAAAAGTTAATGAATTTCTATATTGTATGGCTATGAATCTATCTCTAATTTTGTGAACTAGAAATAATATATTTATATCTTTTAAATGTTTAAGAAGGAGTGGTTGTCTGTATGAAAAAAGCAAAAGAAATAGCTAAATGTGTTGCGGTAGCGTCCGTTATTATGTCTGGATCATTTGGTTTACAAGCAACATTTGCATTTGCAGATTCTAAAGGAACTGTAGAAAATCTTCAAAATGGTGGAAAGGTATATAATAGTTTTAAAACTACTTATGACATGAAGCAGAATATCAAAAATTCAATAAAGGTTTCTTTTATTGAGGATCCTTACGCAGATAAAAAGATTGCAATTGTTACCACTGATGGTAGTAATATAGATGCTAAATATACAATTAATAGCGGATACTATAACGCAGGTTTAAAATGGCCATCAGCCTATCATACTGAAGCAGAAATAACAAGTGGTGATAGTGCTCAATTCCATAAAGCTGCCCCAGTTAATACAATGACTTCAGCAAAGGTCACTTCTGAGGTAGGGTATACACTTGGTGGAAGTGTTAAAGTAGGAGTAAATGATAAAGGACCAAATGCCGATGCAAGTATCACAGGTAGCTTTGCTTGGAAAGAAAGTGTATCTTATGATCAAGTAGATTATAAAACGGTATTAGAGACTCACACAGATAAAAAATTAAATTGGAAAGTAGGATTCCAATCATTTAATTTCCCAGAGTGGGGAATTTATAATCGTGATTCATTCAATACTTTCTATGGTAATCAACTATTTATGAAATCACGTAGTTATAATGAAGGAACGAATAATTTTGTTTCAAAAGATACAGTACCAGCTTTAACAGGATATGGTTTTTCTCCAAACGTAGTAGCGGTTATTACTGCTGATAAAACAGAAACTACTTCAGATTTAAAAATAACAAATCGTAGAATTTCAGATCAGTACAATATCGAATGGGTAAGTTCAAAATGGTGGGGAACAAATAATAAAGATACATATAATGAATTCTTTACGAACCACTATAAATTAGACTGGAAAAACCATCAAGTTACTCTTGATAACCAAAAAGCCCTTGAAGAACAAATGAATAGTATCAACAGCGTGAATGATAAACTTAACAAAGGAAAAGGGAAATTATCTCTTTCAATGAATGGAAATCAACTCAAAGCTACGTCTAGCAATGCTGGTTATGGTATCAGTTACGAAGATAAAAATTGGGGTATCTTTGTAAATGGTGAAAAGGTCTATACTTTTAATGAAAAATCAACTGTAGGCAATATCTCTAATGATATTAACAAACTAAACATTAAAGGACCTTATATCGAGATTAAACAGATCTAGTCAGAAAATGATGGACGATTGATGGATAATTATTTCATCAAGATACGATTATACTAGTTTATCCCGCATTAACGGGCAGCCCGATTGGTTCACCTAATAATCAGTGGGGGATGAACAAAACCCCCACTGATTAAAGTTTCACTTTATTTTAAATCTGTATAATGTAACGAAAGGACCAAAGTTTATTTATAAAATAAATAAACTTTGGTCCTTATTATTTTTTTGGTTGCACACGAAATTAAGATAAAATTAGATGTTTTTTGTCCATACTTTCACTCGATTAAAAAAGAGCGTAAAGTATTTGAAAGCTATTGATGCTACGCAAGGGGATATTGTTTAAAGTAATCAGAACTTCATCGGTTGTTAAGTTACCATTTTAAATATATAATTAAATTTCATTAAAAAGATACTCTATTCAAAGTCCTTATTGGGTTTTTGAAGTGAAATATATACTATTTGAGGTGTGTGAAATGGGGAAATCTCGAGAGCAGACGATGGAAAATATCTTAAAGGCTGCTAAGAAAAAATTTGGAGAGCGTGGCTATGAAGGTACGAGCATACAAGAAATTGCAAAAGAAGCGAAAGTGAATGTTGCTATGGCCTCTTACTATTTTAATGGGAAAGAAAACCTATATTATGAGGTGTTTAAGAAATATGGTCTTGCTAATGAGTTACCCAATTTTCTTGAGAAGAATCAATTTGATCCTATCAATGCCCTTAGAGAATATTTAACGGTTTTTACTACACATATAAAAGAGAACCCTGAAATTGGATCATTGGCATATGAGGAGATTATTAAGGAAAGTGCACGATTAGAAAAGATTAAACCGTATTTCATAGGTAATTTTGAACAGTTAAAAGAAATATTACAGGAGGGTGAAAAGCAAGGAGTTTTTCATTTCTTCTCCATAAATCATACGATACATTGGATTACTTCTATTGTTTTATTTCCAAAGTTTAAAAAATTTATTGATTCTTTAGGGCCAAATGAAACGAATGATACAAATCATGAATGGATGCCAGAAGACTTAGTGAACAGGATTGTTACTGCATTAACAGATAAACCTAACGTGTAAATTATTCAGTGTTTATGAATTCTATTGTTACTATTTAAAGCCTAATTTCTCAATGTATTGTAGAGAAATTAGGCTTTTTTTTAACACGTCCTTAAACTTTTTATAGTTCAAGGACTCAATTTGCTGATTATATTTTCAAGTATTCGTTTTGAGCTACATAGATATAGTTTTCGTTGCAACTGTTTGTTGAAATACTTTATCATGCTCAACAATAACCATTGTGGGATTAAATTGTTGAATAAGCTCTTCGATTTGCATACGGGAATAGATATCTATAAAATTTAGTGGTTCATCCCATATATATATATGAGCTTTTTCACATAAGCTTTTAGCGATAAGCAGTTTTTTCTTTTGTCCACCAGAATAATGAGATATATCTTTCTCAAATTGAATTCGGTCAAAGTCCATCTTACGTAGGATGGATTTAAATAGGGTCTCATCAATCTTGTGCTGTTCAATAAAGTCTGATAGCGATCCCTTTAAATGAGAAGTATCTTGTTGGACATAGGAAATGATGAGTCCTGTACCTAAAATAACTAAGCCTGTATGCTGTATCGGATGTCCTAGAATTAGTTTTAGGATACTACTTTTTCCGCTCCCATTCGTTCCATCAAGTACAATTCGGTCACCTTGTTCAACTATGAAGCTAATCGACTCATTCACAATTTGGTCATCGTACTTAACGGACACATCAACCAAAGTAATCAATTCATTTGATTTAAATTGTAATTGTTCCAATTTTAATGACTCAGTTTTCTCCACATTTTTTAGTAATTTTGACTTTTCTTCAATAGCTTTTTGTTGCCTTGATTCAAGGTTTTTTGCTCTTTTCATCATCTTGGCTGCTTTATGTCCTACAAACCCCTTATCCAACTTAGAGCCTGAATTCCTCGTTCCATTTTTTGAAGCTTCCACATCATGTGACCAACTTGCTGAACGCTTGGAAGACTGTTTTAATCTCCCTATGTCTTTTTGTAGACGCTCATTTGTAGCCTCTTCGTGCTCTTGCTGTCTATCAAAATTTAACTTCCAAGAAGAATAGTTACCACTTTGAACTTCAATATTTGCTCTATTTATAGATAGGATATGGTCAACGCACCCATCTAAAAAGATTCTGTCATGTGAAATTAAAATAAATCCTTTTTTCTTCCTTAGATAAGCAGAGACTATCTTGCGTGCATCAGTATCTAAGTGATTTGTTGGTTCATCAATTAATAGGAATTGATCCTCATTTAAAAACAGTGCAGCAAGCAACACCTTTGTTTGTTCCCCATTTGATAATGTTTTAAATGGTCTGTACATGACCTCAGCATCAACATTTAAATAGGATATCTCACGCAGAAATTCCCAATCTTCTGCTTGGGGGCAAATTTCTTCAAGGATTTCATGAGTGAATTTGTTCTTATCTGCAACAGAGTAGGGGAAGTAATTGAATTCTACCGAAGCAAGGATTTTCCCACCAAACTCATAATTCCCTAACAATAGATTAAAGAATGTCGTTTTACCTCGTCCATTTCTACCAATAAATCCTAGCTTCCAATCCGTATCTATTTGGAAGTTTACACTTTCAAAAATATTATCAAAGCTACCTGGGTATGAAAAAGTTAAATCTTGGACTTTTATCATTGACATAATAATTCCTCCTTTATATATCGAAACGTTTCATATAAAGTCGGAACATCCATCCAGTTTTTAATTGCTCTATATAAGTTTGATGGATATTAACGACTTATATAGAGCATTACATGTGTAACAATAGTGTCTGAAGTCCTCATTTTTCTTGCTCCTTTATTTGTTAGGTAAATTTAACAATTAATAAGTTCCAACTAACATAAATGGGAATAAAAAAATCCCCCAATTGTAATCGGAAGGATTAGTCTTTCGTCTATACTTAATAAGTACTTATTAATCATTTGAATCATGACAAATAAAGTATGAACTGAATTTTAAAAATGGATAGACTAACCCTATATTTTGTAGTTTGAAGTTATGAAATTCAACTTAAAATATAAATTAGTTAATCATTGTTCATCCATCATTCCTTTCATAATTCTGCTTTTAGAGTAACATTCTTTTTAGGGAGATGCAATATTAGCTTCAATTTCATCTAATCCTAAATCATTTATAATTCTTTGAGTAAGGAGATAAAACTTTACCGCCCTTTTTATAAACATCACATTTTTGTTCAATTGGTCATGTCTTTTGTCCGTTAAAAGGGAGGATATGAAATTGACATCAACTTTTTGTGTAACTATAATAGTTACATCTAGTTTCGTAAACTAATTTGAATTTCTATTTTAAAGATAGTATATTTTCATTCCTTTTTAAGTGTGACAGATAGCAACTAACTATAATTCAATAGAGGATTAGATTCTATCTCATATGTAAAGAGTAGATAAGTTGTACCCGCCAAATTTACGATGCGCAAATACTTAAAAAACTACATTTTTCAGCTTATCCTTTTTAGAATCCTCAGTATTGATAATTGTAAACATCTACAAAAAGTTAACAAGACTGTTGTATGTAGAAAGAAATCTTTTAAAAAGGTCATAATATACATAATAGGTTGCACACATTTTAATTAGTAGGAGTTGTGCCACTATCAAGACCTTTTTAATAAAAGTATAGAAAAAACTCAAGAAGGTGAGTCCATTGCGTAAACATGCATATGTGCAATTTTATGTATTGCTATTGGCTTTAATAGCTTATATAAGTTTTTGTGTTATATTTTTATTTGTTTTTCCGAATCTTTATTTTGTATCAGATTTTAATATCCGGCTATCATCTTTAGTTGTTGAAACTACTGTATTTATCTCATTACTGTATTCTATATTATCCAGAAGAATTAAGTTAGGAGTATTCTGGGTTTGTATTACTATTGCGATAGGGTGTTTCTTGATAGGGAATTTCATATCTGCTTTTCAAGTACTTAATGTAGAATTACCAATACAAAATTTTAATATCTCTGATGTATTTTTGTTATTTTTCTTGTTCTTCTTTCTCTTTGCGTTCTTTTATAAAATTATGATGGAATGTAATAAATGGGAGAAAGCATATTTAATTTGTGATTTATGCATTGTTGTTACTGCCATTTTTACATTAGAGTGGTACCTATTTAATAAACCATCTGCAAATATCTTATTCTTATCAATTGGAGATGTTTTTCTTTCATTTATTTTTCCGATTATAGATTTATTGCTTCTATTACTTGGAGTTACACTAATCTTTCGACCTGCTATTTTCAATGCAAAAAGTAAATTGTTTATTTTTATTCTAGTATTAACTGGATTGGCTATTACGGACTACTTATATTTTTACTTACAAGATGATTTGTCAGATCGTTCAGTTATATTATTAAGGTGTTTGTATAGAGTTTTCCTATTATTTATCGCTATTGCTGCTACAATCCCAAAGAATACTTCTTCTAAAAGAAATTATTTCATTGTCAATCCAACATTTGGAAGGAAACTTCTTGTCATATTTCCTTATCTTGCAGTTGCAGTCTTAATTGGCTTTACTTTGAAAGAACAAACTTCTTCAGCTACATTAATTACGGGAAATTGTATTGCTTTTGTATTTGTACTGATTCGTCATACAATTGTACGAATGCAAAACAAAGATTTAACCGAGACCTTAAAAGTGTTTAATAATCAATTAGAACAAACAGTATCTCAAAGAACAAGGGATTTAATAAACAAATCTAATGATTTGGTAAAAAATCAAGAGAGATTTAAGTCTTTATATGAGTATCATCCAGATCCTATTTTAACGATTGATTCAAATGGTATCGTATTAAATATAAACCAGGCTGGAAGTATGTTATTAGGAAAAGAAAGTGCTGCATTAATAGGGAAAGAGTGCTTCTCTATTTTTTTAGATGAAGATAAATCTGAATTGGAATCGGCTATAAAGAAAGGGAAACGATGTAGTTCATCTTCGTTACAGTTACGTGTGAAAAATAACAATGAGAAGGATATCCTCTTTTGGTATGTCACTATAGTTCCTATTATGATAGAAGGACAAACCTTTGGGAGTTATGTAATGGTAAAAGACATAACGAGGATGAAACAACAACAGAATGAGATAAATTATCTTGCATTCCATGATACGGTGACGGAGATTGGAAATCGTATATTCTTCCAACAAGAATTAGATAGATCCATTAAGCGTGCACAAAAAACACAGGATAAGTTCGGGCTCCTGTATATTGATTTAAATCGCTTTAAGACCATTAATGATACATTGGGTCATTCGATTGGTGACAGAGTTTTAAAAGAAGTTGCCAAACGTTTTAGGACATATCTGTCACCGACTATTCCTCTAGCAAGAATAGGTGGAGATGAGTTTGCAATCATTGTCCATAACCAAACAGAGCAACAGCTATTGGATTTGTGTAAAACTTTATTTCGTATAACTGAAGAACCATTTGTAGTAAATCAGCATAGTTTTTACTTATCTCTTAGTATAGGAATAGCAGTGTATCCATTTGGAGGAATAAATACTACTACACTTTTACAACACGCTGATATCGCTATGTATAGCGCAAAAGAAAAAGGTAACAATGCTGTTTGTATGTATGACGAGGCATTATCTCAAAAAGTAACTCGTCGATTACGATTAGAACAGGATTTACCAAATGCAATTGAAAATAATGAGTTGTTTTTATTGTATCAACCACAAATTGATAGTAAGGCAGGTAAAGTTATTGGTGCAGAGGCTTTAATACGCTGGCAACATCCAGAGCTTGGGCTGATTTCTCCTTTTGAGTTTATACCTATCGCAGAAGAAACGGCGCAGATTATTTCAATTGGGAAGTGGACGTTACAGAAAGCGTGTCGACAACTGAAAGAATGGCATTCTATGGGTTTTTCAAATCTAAAGATCGGGATAAATTTATCAGCTATAGAGTTTGAACAGAAAGATTTTGTTCAAACAATGATATCTACTATAGAAGAGATAGGAGTACCTGCTAATTCGATTGATTTGGAATTAACAGAGCGAATAGCAATGGTAGATGAAAAAGAAACCTTATCAAAGTTAAAAGTATTAAAATCATATGGTGTACATTTATCAATTGACGATTTTGGTACAGGTTATTCTTCACTAGCGTATCTGCCTCTTTATCCAATTGATACTTTAAAAATTCCAAGAGAATTTGTTAATAGGATCGGAACTTCTACTGATGGAGATGAAATTATACAAACCATTATTTCACTTGCTCATACTTTAAACATGAAAGTGATAGCAGAAGGGGTAGAAACGAAGGAACAATTAACAGTGTTACAACGTAATGCGTGTTATCTAATTCAGGGCTATTACTACAGTAAACCTGTAAATGAAGATGAATTTATGGATTTTTTAAGTACAATGCAAAATGAATAAGTGAAAAATCAGTATATGTATAAAGTAAAGTGAAAAGACGTTCTATCTATATGGATTTGAACGTCTTTCTTATGTTTATTTTCAATAGTTATGCAGCAAGGTTTCAGCCTTTGAAAGTAAAATAAATATCTATATTCCTTGTATTTTGGGCTAATGGGGTATGAGGTGAAAGTTGCTTCTTGTGAAAACACATTAGGGACAGCTTGTATATTCTTAAAGCAATTTGAAAAAGGATTAGCAGTTTGTATGGAATTAGGAAATGAAGAGTATGTATATCATTTCAATATTTTACGTTCTCTTAATGAAGATGAAGCAATTAAACTCTTAGAAGAAGTGAAAAAAGTATTTCTTACTTCGAAAAGCAAGGTTTATGGGATTTCGTAGAAGAATATGCAGATCTAAAAAAGGAAAAAATATACAATAATCACATACTATCATTTTTAATAGCTAATTAACAAAGGGACTCCAATTATGGAGTCTCTTTGTTAATGGGGTAATGATTTGGTTTATCTAACTATAACAATATTTGTAAAAAAAGTGTAAAAGGGTCCTAGTTTGGAGGGGGAATTATTTAATCTTTTTTATTTAATAAAAGGGATAATATTTAGTTATCTGCGCTTCTTAATTATGTTTTCTATCACAGTTTGAAGTAAATTTCAGTTAATCTTATTTATTTTATAGGAATTATAAGGTATACTAAAAGTAGGTGCAAAATGTACCATTTGAAAAAGAGTGCATTGCAAAAAGGAATCCGTAAAGGATTCCTTTTTTGTTTCTTTGAAAATGAAGCAACGTTCTAATTATCTCTTTTTTTATGAATGAACTACCACTGTATAAATTTAAAAGGAATTTTTGGGGAATTGCCATATTCCTGTAACAAAACAAAGGTATGTTATGTGTGTAAAATATAAAGAGAAAGAAGGAAAAGTTGTGAAAAAAATTTTGCCAATTGTTGCGTTATTAGGCATGATGAGTTTTGGAGTACAGGAAATGAATGTAAGAGCTGATACTTATCATAAGAGCGATTCAAAAATTAGTTTTTGGGATTCGAAAAGAAAGGGTACTAATTTCATGAATAGTACGTCATTACCTGAAAACTATAAAAGTGCAAAAGAAGCTAATATTGAATATGTTCGTTTAGCACCTGATAAATGGGCGAAAGATAAAGATTTTCTATTTGAAGATAAACCAGATACTTCTGGAAAGGATTTTCTGATAGGTAATTCAGATAACTATCAGGGATTAGTAAAGGAAGATCTAGAAAAATTAAAGGCGGATTTAGATGCCGCACAATCACAAGGAATGAAAGTCGTTCTTACAATGTTATCCTTACCTGGTGATCGATGGCGCCAATTTAATAATAATAAGAATGACGACAGAATATGGGAAGAAGAGAAGTATCAAGAACAAGCAAGTCAATTTTGGAAGGACCTCGCTCTGGAACTAAAAGATCACCCCGCGTTGGTTGGTTATAATATTATAAATGAACCACATCCAGAAACAGCTAAAAATAATAGATATAATGATTTTTGGACGGAAGATTACGAGAAATGGTATGCAAAAGTGGAGGGAACGACAGCGGATTTAAACAGATTTTATCAAAAGGTGATCAATTCCATTCGTGAAGTAGACCAAGAAACACCAGTTATTTTAGATTCAGGTTTATATGCTACTCCATGGGCCTTTAAATACTTAAAGCCAGTAAAGGATAAAAAAACGCTTTACGCATTTCATATGTATGAACCATATGAATTAACGAGTCAAGGTGAAAAGAAAAATAAAGAATATCAATATCCAGGATTAGTAAAAGTAGGAGACTTAGAGAAACCTGTAATGTGGAATAAGCAGGGATTAGAGAAGTTTTTGAAGCCAATCCAACAATGGTCTAAGAAAAATCATGTACCATCTAATCGAATTAT
>NZ_JBQENW010000020.1:0-18200 GCF_052044835.1 Bacillus sp. 22475
GTAGTTAGCAAGCAAAAACTTCTTGACCAAAACATCTCTTTCCAAAGTTTCTTTTTCACTTGTGGAAAGTCTCTTTTAATAAGTCGAGAACTTGCACTTTTATAAGCATTGATGAATTTTGTCATTTCTGTATTAGGGTGTGCCTTGAACAAAATATGAACGTGGTCTACATCATGATTCCATTCAACTAATGTGATGTTATAGTTTTCAGATAGTCGAACAAACATATCTTTTGCATAGTCTGACATATCATCATCAAACACATTTCTTCTGTATTTCACGACCAATACAAGGTGATAATACAACAAGAATACTGAATGGTTATTACTGTCTAATTTCATTTATATACCAGCCTTTATAATTTATAAGACTGATTATATCAGAGGCAAAATAAAAAGGAAAATCTTTTGGCTACGCCAAACCGAAATTCATCTCCCACCTACCGTTGGGCTACGCCCTTCACACGCTTGAGGAAGGAGAATTCTTTCCGGAAATTCGTTAAACTTAAAATTAAGAGGTTCTTTTTTTGATGTTGATTATTTTTGTTCTAAAATACGTTCAACCTCATCTATTCCTAATTTACTGGCTTTAGCAATCGTTTCATGTGATACACCAAGTTCATGCATACCTTTAATCATCTGTATTTTTCCTTGCTGAACCCCTTCTTGAATTCCTTCTTTTTACCCCCATTACGAGCATGAGCAAACTTTGCAGCCTCATCCATTAAGGCCTTTTCTCTTGCTTCATATGCTTGACGGAAAGAAGAATCTTGACTCATAGGTTCCCACTTATTCATTGCTTTTTGTAAAATCGGATCTTGGTTCATGGCAATGTCCTCTAATGTTTGTGTGAGATACTCATCTTCATTCGCTGATAATAATAATAACCAACGAACAAACGAATTTTCCCACGGATTAACTTTCTCTTCGCGCCATTGCTGTAATAACTTTGGAATCTCTACAATATGAACTTCTATATCGTCACTTAATAACTTTTGATGTTGCTGATTCCAAAGGATTCCTGTTGTATGAAACGCTTCATATTCTGGAAACATCACAAAGTTTAACAAGTTTATGGTAATTGTTTTGTGAAGTGAGCTATAAGGCATTCTTTTTTGCGATTGAGAGGTGTATAACCTTCCCCAATAATACAAGCTGCGTTTGATCATATCGTGATTATTATTCAATTGTATTTCTACATTTACCTTTGTTCCTGTATTTAATGTAGCCGAAATATCTAAAATCGATAATTTATCTTCTTCATATTCTCGAAGCAAATGTCGATCTTCTAATTGTAGGGAAACAATAGGTGATTCTAAAGAATCTTTTAATATGGCATTTAAAAAGGCAACTAAAATATCTTCATTCCCATTTGTGCCAAATAACTGCTTAAATGCAAAATCGATACGTAAATTTACTAATGAATTGGACAAGGTTTTCCTCTTCCTGTTTCAGACTATATCTTTACCTTTATTGTACATAAAACTAAAGTCCATATGCAAACAATCCCCTATGATTTATATAGTGATATAATTTTTCCTCTTAAAGGAAGGGTTCTTTTTTACAATGTGAAACTGTTTTTTAAGAAAATCTTAAGAAGCTCCCCCACTTTTTATTAAGAAATGCTCTTTATACTTGGAAATGTGTTAAAGGTCATTCTTATGTGAACTACTCGCCACTTAGCAAAGCTTGAAGTGGGAGCTTCTCAGTTCCACGACGAAAGTAACCTTTCGTCTCCCTGAGCGTTACTTAGGGGTGTTCCACCCCTAGATGTCCAACGCTTGGACGCTCTTTTGGTACGGTTGATATTTTACACAGGAACCGAATGGCTTGGTTTTCGCACTCTATTTTCTTCCTGCAACCTCATATATCAAGTTATCAAAGAACTTCATATAGCTAGTTTATCAAAAGTTTTTGGCAATGCCAAACCGATATTCACCTCCCACCTACCGTTGGGCTACGCCCTTCACACGCTTGAGGAAGGAGAATTCTTTCGGGGAATTCGTTAAAAAATGAATAAAATCACACTTAATCATTTAAGAAAAAGTAAGGTGGAAATGAAAGATGAAAAAAGCATTGACTGCAGTTTCAGGATTAGTTGTTGTAGGAGGTGGATTATTAACTTATGCAGGAGGAGATATAGTAGATAGATTTAATCCGTTAGTGAAAGAAAAAGATGTGTATGTCCTTACAAAAGGGGAAGCACAAACACATGGAGCGTAGCTAAATGTCACAATGAAAAGGTAAAGGAAAACATAATATTCATAACCAACTAGCACTACAGGTTAATTATATTTGTTATTTTATACCTTTGCATTTTTATATATTTTATTTTTTAATTAAATTCAAACATATATTGTTATTGTATGGAGGTATTATATGAATTTTATCAATTCTACATTAGGAAGTTTAAGTATTATTAGTATAATAATAATTTTATTGGTTCCCATTTTGTTGAATTTAGGTTATTTTGTTTTGTATAAACGAATATATAAAGGGAAATATTCATTTGAAAAAAAACAAATTGTTTTGATTACACTATTGATAGGATATTACCTTATTGTATTAGCTGGAACTTTATTTGGTCGTGAAAATATTATTCGGCCTGAAGGGATAATTAATTTTGATATTTTACGTGGATATAGAGTTGCTTGGAATAATTTTTCACTTGTTTCTTTTCAAGATATTATTATAAATATTGCTTTACTTTTTCCAGTAGGATTTTTGTTACCCTTAATTAGTAATTTCTTTAAAAAAGCAGGGTCAGTATTATTAGTCGTATTTAGTACAAGTATTTTTATTGAAATAATGCAATTTGTAACAGATATTGGACGTATAGATATATCCGATGTATTACATAACACCTTAGGAGGTATGCTTGGATATTGTATAAGTAATTTATTGATTGTTTTTTTAGATAAACAATCAGTACCATTTAAACAAATTGTTAAATATATATCTTTACCAGTGGTAGTTTGTTTATTAACATTTGGAATTATTATTTCTTACGAGATGCAAGAATTTGGTAATTTACGTATTAACCCAGAAACTAAAATGGATATGTCTGATATTACTATGAAAACAACTATATCATTAGATGCAGATTCTAAAAAAATGCCTGTTTATAAATTTAAGAAAAATTCTTCAGAACAAATAAAGATTAAAGATATAGAAGTTATTTCTTCAAAAGAAGCATTCCAAAAATTAAAACGTGGAGAATTTTTACCTCTAGAACCTTTAAAAAAAGGAGATATAATAACTATTACAAAATGTACATTATCATCTTATTCAGATACAAAAGATTTCCAACAGCCTGTATATCAATTTGAAGGAATAATAAATGGTAAACAAGGGGCTTTATACTATATTGCTGCAAAAAAATAAAAGTGTAAATTATTCTAATACAAAAAGAGTATTCCTATCTAAAAAGTAGGGATACTTTTTTGTAGAACTTTTCCATAGATTTTTTATATAAAGTTAAGTTTTAAAAAAAGGAAAGGATCCAAAGAACTTTTATTTTGGATTTTAAAAGGTCTTATTTCGTTTTAAGTCAAAAAATATGGGTAATTATGTTGTGATTATTAGAAGATAATTTAAAGCGTCTGTCAACGGTACCGGACCGAAGGGAGGATACGTAGCTGGTCAGATTCACTATTCTTAAGACCCTCTTGTTGTGTCAAAACGGTTTGTTATTTAAAGTTGAATCTGGTGTAGAAGGTAATAATGCTAGAGCATCTGTAATTTTTGTAAATCCTCACATTATTTATGCAAGAGATAAAGATAATGTAAATGAAGCTTTAAAACTTATGTTTTATACAGCAATGAAAATACCAATATTAAAAGATTTACCTAGTAAGTTATTTTAAAAATTAAGTCGTAGTTGTTTAATTTGACAACTACGACTTTTTATTTATATTTGTTTTTTAAACTTTTAAAAGTATGTCTCTTTTCATTCTCTATATAAGGGCTTTTCTCCATAAAAAGAACGGAGAGTATTTTTTGAGAATCCCACTCAAAAAATCTTCCTCCTTTCTCCTTGCATTCCGAAATTCGGCGGGGGTTGGTATATCGCCAAGCCGAACAGACCAAAAACGAGGACTTAGGTTGCTCAACTTGGATTAGCAATTGTACCTGCCGAACCGCCTTAATCTATCGTTCAAAAATTTCACTTATGCTATATAAAGTTACGTTAAATTCCTAGGGGCTAGCCCCCAAACGCCCAATCATAAAACTCACATACTCTTCAGATATAATCCATATTAACTACAGATTTTTGCTTTATGTTTAATATAATTTCAAACAAGGAGGTAGTGAAAAATGTTTAAAACATTATTAGCAGGAGCACTTTTAGGTACAGGGTTATTAACTGGTGGAGCGGGTGCAGTACCAGATAATAAAGAAGAAACGTCTATTAAAGATAAAGTACAATATGCTATTCCGAATCAAGATAAAGATGGAAATATAACGTATAAAGAAATTGATAAAAGTGAACTTCCAAAAGATGTACAAGTACAAACAAAAAAGGGTGTAGAAACAGATAAAAAAGAAGAACCATCTATCACAGATAAAGTAAAATTTGTTATTGAAGATAAAGATAAAGATGGAAATATAACGTATAAAGAAATTGATGAAAGTGAACTTCCAAAGGATGTACAAGTAATACAATCAACAGAGGATTTAATCAACAAAGGATTTAAAGAACAAAAATAGCAAACTTAATTAAGAAAGCGAAATTTCGAAAGTTAGAATGACTGCGTTTGGAGTATAATTTGGGATTGTCAAGAAATCTGTGTAAGTTTTTGAAACGAACACATAGAATAGCAAATATTAAGGCAAGATCGCTTCTGTCTTTTTTATCTTCTTTTGACTTTCGGTTTGTGTGATAATTAAATCGAAAGGTCGTGGAAGAATGAAGATAGCGGTGATACAAGCAAGTACCCAAACTAGCAAAAATGAACTGATTTTTGAAGAGACAAAAAGGGCTGTGGCGAGTCATGGATATGAAGTGCTCAATTTTGGTGTTACAGTTGAAGAATCCGAGTTAAGCTATATCCAAGTGTCCTTAGCTGTTGGTCTACTTCTAAATTCAGGTGCAGTTGATTTTGTCGTCACTGGATGTAGTAGCGGTGTTGGTATGTCGATTGCCTGTAATACACTTCCGAATGTCATTAGCGGTTATCTGCCAACTCCAACAGATGCGTTCCTATTCGGTAGGATAAATAACGGAAACTGTGCATCACTGCCACTTGGATTGAACTTCGGTTGGGCGGGCGAATTAAATCTTCGCTTCACACTTGAGAAACTATTTGAAGAACCGTTCAATACTGGGTATCCTGAAGAATCCGCCGAGCGGAAGAAACGTGATGCAGAACTTTTTAAAGCAATCAAGAGTTTTTCACATCATGGCATCGTTGAGATTCTAAGTCAGCTAGATGGAGCCGTTATTAATCCTGTTCTTCAAAAGCAAGATTTAGTGGAATTCCTCTTGCGGAATGGCACCAACATAGATGTATCAAATTATCTTATCGAACAAACGAAGCATTTAAATTACGTTAGGTAAATACTATATTTTTCAATACGTTTGGCGAATTGATCGTTAACCATAAGTTGATTCAACACCATTGACCAATTACGGATATGACCGCCATTCCATTTGTTTTGAAGTTGTTTTACACGTAAATACAGAACCTTTAGTAAGGCGTTTTCGTTCGGGAAAGCGCCTTTTTTCGTTACCTTACGGAAACTTGAATTGACACTTTCGACAGCGTTTGTCGTGTACATAACTTTGCGAATGTCAGAGCCGTAGTCAAAGAGCTGTTCGACATGCGGGAAGTTGCGTTTCCACACGTCAATCGCCGCGTGGCTCGCTTTGAGTGATGAAGCACCATAGAATCTCTTCAAATCTTTACAGAATTCCTTGTAATCTTTACTTGGCACGTAGCGAAGTGAATTACGCACCAAATGAACGATACAACTCTGTACGACAACTTGTGGGAGATAGCCCGAGCGCCATCTTCAAGACCCGAAACTCCGTCCATAGAGATGAAGAATACATCTTCAACACCGCGAGTTTTGAGTTCATCAAAAATCTGCATCCAGCGATTCTTCGATTCAGTTTGGTTGAGCCATAAGCCGAGGATTTCTTTATTCCCTTTTAAGTCATAGCCCAGAATGGTGTAAATCGCGTATTCTTTGGCCTCATAGTTTTCGCGCAACGTCACCTACATACAGTCCACGAATATGAACGCATAACACTTCGCTAGTGGTCTTGCCTGCCAGTCTTCGAGTTCAGGCAAGATTTGGTCGGTAATATCGGAAACCATATCGTGTGACACGCTGAAACCGTAAATGCCCTCAATCGTGCTTGAGATATCGCGTTGGCTCATTCCACATACGTACATAGCCAGGACCTTGTCTTCAATGTCTGATACATCACGTTTGCGTTTCGGAATAATTCCGGGTTCAAATGACGCATCACGGTCGCGAGGTACGTGAACATCAACTTCACCGAAGCTTGTCTTTACCTTCTTTTTACCGTATCTATTACGACGATTTTCGTGTTCTTTCCGTTCTTTTGAGTTCGAATCGTAACCAAGATGGTGATTCATTTCGCCTTGAAGCATTGCCTCAAACATTGGTCCGAAGATGTCTTTCAAAGCCTCTTGCATATCTTCAACAGTTTCCGGTTGGTAAGCTTCAAAAATTGATTGAGCTAACTTCAAGGATTTTGTATCTCTTTTCTTTCTAACCATAAGTGTAACCACTCCTTCATAATAATTTTAGAAAAAGAAAAACCGTGAAGCAACCCACTACCTAGGATGGTAGGTTACTTACACGGTTTATATTACACTCTCAAATTAAAAGGACCACACATATTAAACATGTCTAATATGTGTGGTCTTTGTTCAGTTAAATTAATGATTTAGACTAAACATCATTGGTTTAATTGTATTTATCTATTAGTAATATATGCTTTATTCTCTTTTACTTTATTTTTGCACCAGAACCTTATATACAAGCTATGATTAATTTTCTAATACAAATATAACTAATTACCTTTGTTTAATTTCGCTAAAAACAATATATCATTCCATTTTCCATTTCGATATATTGCTTCTTTTTGACATCCCTCATGTTCAAAACCAAGATTTTCATATAATTTTATGGCTCTTTCATTAAACGAGAAAACTCGTAAATATATACGATGTAAATTTAATTCTTGAAAAGCATAGTTTAGTAATATTTCTAGAGCTTCATATCCAAAACCATTTCCCCAATAATCTTTGTCTCCTATATCTATAATGCATTCTGCATTTCTATTATGCGGATCTATATTTATTAGTGATGTGATGCCAATTGGTGTTTGCGAATCTTTCTCTTCAATAATATAACTCTTGGAACTTGAGCTGTTAATTATATTTTGACAAAATTGCTCCGTTTCGTTGAAAGAATATACATCTAAATTTGGATTGGTAAATGCCATAACTTGCACATCGTTCCTCCAATTATGATAAGTGGGAATATCCTCTATCGTAAATTTCCTTAAATTAATACGCTTTGATTGAAACATAGAACAGGCTCCTTTCAATTCTGTTTACAAGATAATAATCGCACCATCTATACTATTAGAAAATTCCTATTAATACAACGAATACATTTTTTGTATTAATAGGAGTAATTATTAATTTTATTTTTCAAGTTAGCCCTTTTCTTACGTGTTTCTTGAACCTTGTCCTGAGAAACATTATAAATAAACTTAGTATCATTTAATAACTTTTTAACTTCTTTTAATTCTCTATTCATTTTTCTAATTTCAGAACGCAGATATTTATCTAAATTCTTCAAGGCGTACCACCAACATTTTAACAAAAATATACGCTAAACAAAAAATACAATAAGCTGCCCATATGGACAGCTTATTTACATAATTTTCGATATAGGAAGTTAAAAGTTTTTATTTAAATACACCTTTTCTTTTGGAAAGCCAATCTTCTAAGGCATCTTCGTGTAGTTTTGTGAATAATTTCGGTATCTGGTCTATTGGGAAGTATTTTAAATCTAAAGTTTCAATACCATCTGCAGTAAGTTGCCCATCAATTGGCTTGCATTGAAAACAATGAACGATAGTCTGAGCTTTATCTCCGTTCGGAAACTCACCCAAATATTTAGAGTAGACACCTATAAGATGTTCAACCTCAACGTTTAATCCTGTCTCCTCAAGTATTTCTCGTTTAGCGGTTTCTTCAAGAGATTCTCCAAGTTCCATAGCACCACCTGGAAGACCCCACTCATTTCTATCTCCCCGTTTTTGTAAAAGAATTTCATTTTGTTCGTTATAAATAATACCTCCGGCAAAATTAAGAAATATTAAATCGTGTCCTACTTTTTCACGAATATAACGGATGTAGTCTTTATTTGTAGTCATAAATTTCCCCCTATTTATATAAAAAATACAAATTAATTATATATAAAGATGGATTGAAATGGTAATAAGAGTTATATTTTTCCTTATTTAACTGATCTGTCATTTAGTTAAATAAGAAACAGTGTATATCGTATACATGTGAGGTTAACATAACGTCTCATTATCGGTAGCAAGGATAAGGAGGTTCCCTTACTCCCACAAGGAAACCTCCTTTTTTTGTTCTATGGATCCATGTATTTGTTTATACATTCCTATCCTTGCGCGATTTTAGGGTTCTTGTTCGTTACTAGATTAGCCGAAAAACTGTATAAAATCTTGCATGCTCTTAGCGTGGGGTTTTTCCGAAATGCTGGCGGTACTCCATTGCTATCAAGCTAAGATTATGTAAAATCAATTTCAAGTGAGAAGGTTTTGAAAAAGCAGATTATGTATTAAATACACCAAAAGATATTTTGAATTTACTTTAACCAGGATCGAGTCTAATAAAGAAACTAAGTTACTCACTAAAAAGTCGATTTCTTAACGTACAGGAAATCGACCTTTTATTTATAGGATTAGCGAAAGAAATTTGGTCATTGTTGGTGCTATCTTCCAGTGAAGGTTTTATTGATATTCTAGTTTTTTTAGCATAAAACACCTTAATTCTAGTTACCTTTATGCTTCTTATTAAAATTTCTGACAAAGTTTATGGGTTAATAATTAACCTACGGCTAATTTATAGGTAAAATGATAATCAAAGTGTTAGCTTGATGGGAATAAGATAAAAGAACTCTTTTTAAATGTAGTTGTAAATTTAATTAAAAAATATGAGGTTTAATCCATAATAATTATAAATTAAGTAATAAGAAAACAAAGAGTGATTCCTCTTTTTACACTGTTTTATTAAACTGGATAAACTTCAATTTTTGTTGGATTTGAAAACCGACGCTCTAATTCTCTTTTAATTTTATTAACAGCAAAAACTTCTGAGGAGGCATGAACTTTAGCTACCTTTTTTATAGCAGTATTACCCGTCACTAAAATATAACTTACCGAATACGATGAAATCATATATTCACCCTTTCAATGTAACATGTTGTTATAATATATGATCCTTATCTTAACTCTATGAAAGAAATATAAATTAATATATTTTTAAACTACACTTGTTTTTAATGTATTTATGACTTTAAAATTCACAGAATTAATATAAAGTTTCCTTTTTAATTTATAACATATACTTAATTAAATATTAATGAAAAAAAGGCCTCTTTTCTCGTTGAAAAGAGGCCTTTTACCGTATCATATTAAGTTGTTTGGGTACTAGTAATAGTAAGTAATGTACTGGGATACAATTTATTTACTATGCAATTAAGTATAACATGTATATATCATAAAAGGTTGTGTCAAATTTACGAATAAATATAGTATCAAAAATACTTATAGCTAACCAAGTACTGAAGTTAAACTATTTTCATGCTTCTACAGTTGACTAAAATTTAAATGAAACTTTAAATTGAGACTAATTATCCAATGTTCTTATCTCTTCGGGAGTATCTTTGTATTTTTTATTTTCTTTCAACAATCTATAAAATTCACTTTTTAATATATTTTTTTCGCGTTCTAGTTTCTTTTGATGGTTAGTTAATTCATTTATACGCTTCGCACTTTCTTGTATTTTTAAATACATGCTCATAATCAACCTCCCAATAAATTATGCTTAAATATATGAGGTTTTTGTACAAAAAATACGGTGGAATTTTTCTACAAAGAGAGCTTTTCTTTGGTAGTCATTATAGCCTTGCTATTTGGAGTTTATGTGGAGACATAAAAATTTCATAGGAAAATTATCTTTACTTCATATCAGCTTTAGGTGCATGCGATAGTTTATATGCATAATAACACTAAAAAGAAAGAGGTAATCAAGATGTCACTTGAAACAAACATTTATTCTTTCTTTATTAGATGTACAACTGTGAATTGCTCATCATTCGGATTATAGTCGCATACAAGTAAAAAAACAAAAATTAAATTCAGCACCGTACTCAAATAAGTACGCAAGTGTAAATAAAGAAAATTAGACATTTATACTTGTATATAAATTAACCGGTTCCTTATATGTTAAGGAACCGGTTGTTGACTTATTAAAAAAGTTATATTTTATTAATTACTTCCTGGGTCTTTAAATTCCACTTCGCCTTCATTATATTCTTTAGTAGTACCGAATCCTGAATTCCCACCTTCAATAAATGAGGGGTGTCTTTGCTTCGAGCCAATCTCATCTTGAAAAATATTAACTTGATCTTGGTTAGACTCACTTATATCTTCTTGAATAAAAACATGTGTTACATACCCTATTGAAATACCAATTATAACCAGGATACCGCAAAAAACTACCTTAATCCATGTTTCCTTCATTCTCTTCATTCCTCTTTTAGGTGTAAAAAAGTATAAATTGAACTTACAGTTACTTTGAAGTTATGTCATTCTTTGTTTTCTCTAAAGTAAACACATTCATTTTTCAAGAAACATCTTGTACAACTAAATTCTGTTTTTGTAGATAAACAGCTTTATCTGACTGTTTGGCTACGTCTTGTGAATGAGTTACAACAATAATACATTTATTTTCTTTATGTGCTAACTCTTTAAACAACTCAATAATTTCCATGGACGTTTCTTGATCTAAGTTTCCAGTCGGTTCATCTGCAATTAGCAAATCTACATTACAAGATAATGCACGAGCGATTGCGACACGTTGTTGTTGACCACCGCTAAGCTGTAACACATTCCTTTTTGCTTCTATTTCTGTCAATCCTACTTTTTTTAGTAGATCCAATGCTCTTATCTTTTTATCTTTTACATCGACTCCTGTTATTTCCATTGCTGTTATAACATTTTGAAGTGCAGTCATATAAGTAATGAGATTATAAGATTGAAAGATAATTGATACATACTGATTTCGATAGGAGCCGAGACCAATTTTACGTATATCTGTTCCTTTAAATAAGACATATCCACTTTTTGGAACGTCTAATCCACTGGCTAAACTAAGAGTTGTTGTTTTTCCTGAACCGGATGGCCCTAAGATAGTATAAAAACTTCCAGTTTGAAAAGAAAAATTTACATTTTGTAAGATTGTAGTTCTCTTATTATTACTTTCATAATGATAATTGATATTTTTAAACTGTAAAATTGTCTCCATATAAATTCTCCTTATTCATCTTTTAATAAAATCTGTTTTGGATTTAAACGCAGAATTGATAATGCCGGAAGAATCGTTGCTAGCATAGCGATTCCTAATCCAATCCCCCCTACTTTTCCTAAATCTTCAGTTGAAATACTTACATCGATATTATCAACCGGATCTACGTCTGGAGCAGGGTTACCACTAAGTAGTGCTATAGGATCTTCCGGTTTATCTTCATTCTTTGCTATTTCACTAGCTAACAGATTATCACCAACTTTTTGAGAAACTTTCTCTCCTGTTGCTAAAGATAAACCAAAAGCTAATACAGCAATACATAATACCTCAACTAGTAATTGACCCATTAACTTCCACTTTTTCTCGCCTATAGATAACAAAATTCCCATTTCTTTTCTACGTTCCTTAATAGAGAGCATAATTATTAATCCTAAAATCGTTGCACCTGCAATAGACACCATAATTACAATCGTTTTCGAAAAAGATGCAATATTTTCGATTGGACCAATCATCTGTTTATAAACGTTATCTTGTGCATCTAATTCATAGTACGCTGGTAACCCCAATTTTTTTGCTTCTTCTTTAAATGCATCAATATCCTTAGGGTCCTTTAATGAATAGATTGCATTTTCCATTGAATTCATAACAGAATATGGTACATATATTTGATTAGCAGGCTCTAATAAAGCAAAAGATTGTCCCCCAAAAGATGAGGCCTCTTCTTTAGACTCATAAATCCCTATAATCTCCAGCTCTTTCGTGGTAAGTTCCTCATCCATTACTTCACCTATTTGCAGTTTATCACCCACTTTTAAATTGTTTTTTTCAGCTAGCCTTTTTTCAATCATTGCAACGTTTTTCCCTACTGTTTTTGGCGTAATTCCCTTTCCTTCAACTAGCTTTAATTTTTTGTCTTGAGCAGCTTCTAAGAAAGAAAAGTCTCTAACACCCTGTAAAGTAAAATTTAAATTATTATTTGGGCCAAATGATTGAGCTCCTCCAAGTGATTCGACATAATCGAGCTCTTTCAGCTCAGCATTAGCACTTTTTAGATAATTATAGTGATCTAAATACTTAGAGTTCTTTAATTTATCAACTTCCTTCTCTTCGATAGCAGGTACCGTTCTTGTTCCACCAGTATTTTGATCACTGTTTATATATTTGTTTATATCTATTTTTAAGTTAACATTCGCTCCTAATTGTTGTCTGGCCAAATCGGTGGCCTTACTTGATGCACTTTGAATTGTAAATCCAGCAAATACCAAATTAATTACAACTAGAAAAATAGCAAGTAATATAAGTGACTTTCCCTTTCTTGATTTTAAACTTAAAAATGATCGTTTGATAAAATTCATGTTTTCTAACCTCCTTGATGCCATAGTAAAGTATCAATCTGGAGTTTATATGTAGATTGTCTAGAAATATGTGGAGTTTATATGAGTTTCTGGTGCAAGAACTTCAAGATAATTGCAAATAACCTTTTAAATTTGGACATATAAAATGTGATTTAGACCCTAACCTTGCCACCTTAGCAAATTTATGCTTACAACGATAAAATTTTAAATCCATCATAAAATCGCTTAAAATTATAAAGGCATTAAAAATAAGGTTTTACCAAACCCACTTAACAACACTTAATTATAGGAGCGTTATCGCACATTATAACTTAAACTAACTTGCACAATAACTTACTTTAACTTAATATATTCTTATGGAGGTTACTTATGAATCAAGAAGAACGATTGATACGAGTCTTTAATTATTTAGAAACAAATAAAACTATGAATATAAAAAAAATGTGTGAAATGTTTCATATCTCAAGAGATACTGCAAGAAGAGATATAGTAAAACTTTCAAAAAACAAAGCAATAGTTAGAACTTATGGCGGAGTGGCTTTAGCTACTTTTCATAAGAAAATTGATACTTATCAAGTGCGGTCACAGACTGAATTAGAAACGAAAAAATTGATTGGAATGAAAGCTGCAAATATAATTGCAAACAATGACATGATTTATTTAGACGTTTCAACAACTGTCAACTTTGTAGCGCAACATTTACAATCTAAGAACGTAACTATAGTGACGAACTCTATTGATACTGCTTATATGTTAGCTCAATCTGAAGATACGACTATTCACCTTTTGGGAGGAACTTTAAATAAGGTTTCTCGACATACTACGGGGACTTCGACCACTGAAAAACTCAAAGATTATCACTTTGACAAGGTATTCATTGGAACCGCAGGTATTACAGAAGACGGGATATACTATGGTTTTGAAGAAGATATTTATTTCAAACGTGAATTAATAAAACATGCTGATCAAGTTATTTTAGTGGCAGATCACACTAAATGGAATCAGCGACGCAATTATAAGGGTTTAACGCTTGAATCTATAGACACATTCATTACAAATCAAGTTATGTCTAATGATTTATATAATGCTTTAAAAGAAAACGGTGTTGAAGTAGTAATTGTAAGTGAAGATTAAAAAATCGGGAGGCTTTATTTTGATTACATCTCTTGTTTTTGACGTAGACGGCACAATTTTAGATACAGAAAAAGCAATATTAAAATCCTTACAAAAAGTTTTAAAAGAAGAACTAAAGGAAAATTATGCGTTTCAGGATTTAAGATTCGCATTAGGAATTCCTGGAAAAGAAACCTTAAAAAAATTAAATGTACAAAATATAGACGTTGTTCATCCGAAATGGTGCGAATCTGTACTAGATTTTTCCCATGAAGTTTCGGTGTTTGAAGAATTAGAGGACGTTATTAAAGAGTTATCCCTTAGTAAATTAAAGCTTGGGATTGTTACATCAAAAACTAAGAAAGAATTAATAGACGAATTCGAGCCATTTGGTCTAAGCGATCATTTTGAACATATAATTTGTGCGTGTGATACGGATAAACATAAACCACACCCTGAACCATTATTAGCCTGTTTGAAACAATTAGATGTTCCTAATGATGAGTCAGTATACATAGGAGACTCAATATACGATATGAAATGTGCGAAAAGTGCTGGTGTTAAATTCGCACTCGCTTTATGGGGTTCAAAGACAAAAAAAGGTTTTGAAAAAGCTGATTATATATTAAATACCCCAAAAGATATTTTGGATTTAATTTAATCAAGTTTCTTTCTATTAAAGACATTAAGTTACTCACTAAAAAGTCGATTTCTTAACGTACAGGAAATCGACTTTTTAGTTATAGGATTAGCGAAAGAAATTCGATTATTGTTGGTGCTATCTTTCAGTGAAGGCTTTATTGATATTCTAGTTTTTTTAGCATAAAAACACCTTAACTCTAGTTACCTTTATGGTTCTTATTGTAATTTCGGCAAGTTTATGAGTTAATAATTAACTTACGGCTAATTTATAAGGGTCACCATACATACCCATCAACTTAAGTAAACAAATCCACCCCAAAACGATAAAATGAGCTTTTTAGTTACAAGTTAACAAAAAATTTCGTTTTGGAGTTATTAAAAAATTTCAGCTTGATAGCAATGGGGTACCGCCACACATCCATAAATATCAAAGTCTGTTCTTGATATGGACTTCTTGCCTTTAGGCTGATGAGACATCCTTACATAAGGTTGGATGACCGATAGTGGTACCACAAATACTGACTTATCCTTGCTAAACTTCATAAGGAAGAAACAAATCGCTCCGATCTTCTCTGCTTCCTCCAGATAATCCAACTGGTGTTGCGCAATGTTCTTTAAATCAAAGCGATTAGTATTTTTTGTAGACTTCGCTTAAAATGTTACAGCTCGTCCCTTATACACACCGTCATAGTCTACTGTACTTTTAGCTTCATAGAATCCATTTAGTACACGTCCACCTTTACTTTTTAATACCTTCACAGGAGTTGAGCTCTTGTTTATAAGCGCTACTTCCCCTCTTTGATATCTTTTTAATAAGCTTTTCAAACTCCATTCCGCGGTTTCCTTGTCCCATTTTTATTCCTTACTTTCTGTTAGTTGCGATAGGTAAGACTTTGAAGTTATCTCCATCTTTTCCCCCGCTTAGCACTGTACGTGCGACTTTCATCGCATACAGCGCCCCATCTTATCCTTTTATACTAAAGTAACTAGATTACAAGCTTTACGGAGTTTGTTTATTTTCTTCAATTGTTTATCGTTCAATTGAAGAATTCTCATATATGTTCTAATCGTCTCGTCATTTGTAGCGTGAATCAATCTGTGGACAAATTCATGTACAATAATCAGGTTATTAAACTCGTCAGTTCCTCCCATACCTTTCGGTATTTTATGGTGACAGTGCACATCTTCAGCTATTAAGAAGATTCCGATGACAGCGCATTTACCATTTTGCATGGAATACCTGGATATTCTGTTATCTGTATACTCCATGCTTTGTCCTTTATTGGAGGATAGCAACATCTTTTGCATTTCATTGGCAATGTTACCTTTTAGGCTTTTGATGAGTTTTTGTCTTCCTTGCTTAGTGTAATTGCATATGTCTTGACTAAAACTTTGAGGGAATCGTGTTTGTATGTCCGCTAGTGGATATACATGATTGCCCGCTATTTCAAAGGTTCTATAATTGTTCCTATGAGTTCTTTTGTATAATGCATTCACATTGGTAGGAATCTTATATTTCCCTATTGATTTTAGACGATTAAACAAAGTTTTCGAGAGACGAAAGGCTATTTCAGCAAAGTCTATAGTTACATGTGTTGCAATTTTGTAATAATTTTTTATACCAAGTACATAAGAGTTATAGTCCTGTACTGTTTTCCCTGATGGGCTTTTTTGAATTGCTTTAATCCTTGTCTTTGCTTTTTCAAGGATATCCTTTTTCTTTTTCTCGCTTACATGTGTGTTTGCCACATATCTTTCGCGCTTTTTAACAGATTTGATAGAGAACCCCAGAAAATCGGAAGATTTTCTTTTTAGGTTAGTTATAGTCGATTTTTCATTAGATATATTAAGGTTTAATTGATTTTTAAGATAACCTTCTACTGCATGGAATATTTTGATTGCAGATTGATGATTGTTAGTAAATATTTTAAAATCATCTGCGTATCTAACGATATGCATTTTCTTCAATTTTGTTTTTATCAGCAATGGATTTTTGGTTGCTGTTGTGTATGGTCTTCTTGTTTTAATATTCTCCCATTGCCTAGATATCCACCAATCCAAATCGTTTAATACAACATTACTAAGTAATGGGCTTAGGATTCCTCCTTGCGGAGTTCCTTTTGTAGGAATACCTTTTCCTTTGATTGGTGCTTTTAACATTTTAGAGATAATTGTCAGCACCCTTTTATCAGTTATGCCTATGTTGTATAGTTGTTTTAATAACTTGGAATGGTTCACGTTGTCAAAGAAACCTTGTATATCAATGTCTACTACGTGACTAAATCTTCCTCTGTTTATCAGATATTGACACCTAGCCATTGCGTGGTGTGTTGACCTGTTAGGTCTGAATCCATATGAATGCTTGTGGAATTTTGCCTCGCATATTGGTTCTAGAACCTGTTTGAACATTTGTTGAATCAATCTATCTCTCATTGTAGGGATTCCTAATGGGCGTTTCTTCCCATTAGGTTTAGGTATTTCTATCCTACGTACCGTATTTGGTTTGTAATTTGTGAGAGTTTTTCTAATATCGTCAACGAAGGAATTTACATCTTCCATTTTATAATGGTCGATTGTGATACCATCTGTTCCTTCAGTTTTAGAACCACTGTTAGCCTTTATACTTCTATATGCCAATAGAATATTTTCTTTTGATATGATGTATTTATATAGATTTACACCTTTAGTAGCGTTATTTTCACTACGTTGGTATAAATCATCAAACACTTTTTGCATATCGTAATATTCTGCATTTCGTAATGTTGTACTCACCGATGTATTATTTCCCCTTTCTTACGAAAAGTCCCATCATCTTACTCGATCCTGTGAGTTACATCTAGTTAATTTAGTTTTCAAAGAACAAGACTAGGGACTATCCCTCCACATTCGCTACATGCTTCGTCGGTACTTTGTCCCCACCTTCACAAGAATGAAGCAATTTCGGTTCGTTAGAACCTTATATGCATCTGTCCGCTAGTAGGCGTTGGTGACAGTTTCTTGCTTACCACGTTCCGATTGACTTAGCTATACATATATCCTTAGGTGCTTGCTTTAAGCCTGTTATCTTTACACCCTCATCGTTAGATGTTCCGAATTTCGTATCCTTTACTCTTACTTTTCGGTAGATAACGTCATCATTGACGACATACAAATTTCTATTGTATTAATAATTTAGACCCGTACATTCGCAAGTTCGCCAGTCCGTTATTTTAGACATTCTCACCATAGATATTTTGTAGCATCCCGACCTATCCATTACCATATGATTTCTCACTTAGGTTTTGTTCAGCCGACTTCACCTAGCTTCATACAATTTGTGACTACTATCACGCCTTGCATGTAGGAGTATTAGATAAGTAGTTTCAGCTCAACATGACGGCTTTCATTCCTACTTTCAGTCAAACAGTTGTTGTTATCAAATTGATAACCCTCCTACTTCGTGTTTGCACACTTATGAGGAAACGTGTCGCACAAAGGATTATTTT
>NZ_JBQENW010000020.1:18250-87911 GCF_052044835.1 Bacillus sp. 22475
TAAGACTGATTATATCAGAGGCAAAATAAAAAGGAAAACCTTTTGGCTACGCCAAACCGAAATTCATCTCCCACCTACCGTTGGGCTACGCCCTTCACACGCTTGAGGAAGGAGAATTCTTTCCGGAAATTCGTTAAAAAAATAATAAAAAAGAGTGATATTAAAATATGCACTCTTTCAAAAGACTTTACCAATCTCGATGGTCACCATGATCATGCTCACGATCGCGGTCATGATTACGTCTACGACGACACTCATCACAATCGCAGTCACGTCTACAATGACAGTCGTTAAAATCGTTTCTTCTTCGTCTACGGCCGCAACCGCAAAATACTAAATCATCCCAAAATCTATTACAATCTCGAGAATGTCCAAAATTATTATCCCATCCCATAGATATGATTCCCTCCTCTAAAATAGAATTCATCATATTCTATGATTAGAAGGTAGAAATAGTTTGTTTATTAGTCCATGTTTCAAACTAATAATATTTCAATTTGCAAGTCTATCTCACGCCTTATCTTTCCTTAACAGCAAACAAGATGCCATCCCAATTATGGCAACGCCCACGATAATTCCTATACACTTAATCAAAAATATTTAACCTAACATCATTTATTTCTTTGCTTCCATACCCCATTCTCTTTACGATAAGTATTCTTCCCATTCATGAATCCAGCTGTATTACCAGGGATGCTATATTTCTTATTCTTAGTCTTTTTCTTCATCCTCTTTTCTTCTTGAACAGCCTGCAAATCTACCTTCCATTGTTTCAACAAATCCTTTTTACGTCGCATCGAATTTGTACACCTCAGATTAAAATAAAAATCCATTAATCATATTATATATATATTTATGTTTTATTTTCAATATAAAGAGAGCACCCTCGCTATTGGCGCTCTCAATGTGAATTGGGGTTTATTCTGAGCATTGAATAGGACACGAAGAACTCGTCCTATTACATTATATGCTTGTCCTTATCATAATGTGCAAAAAAAAAGCACCCTCGCCCAGGCGCCAAAAGATACATATACTTTGAGGTAACTAACACGTTAGAAAAGACCCTTCCATATCATTGTATGATTATCGATTATCTTTATACCTAGATGGCTCATTAAATAAGTTTAATGTGTCATTTCTATATAACTAGGAAAAAAGCAACCGTTATGGACGTTTTCCTCATCTTACCTAATCAACTACATAAAATAACTATTTTGTTCACTTTTTTGATACATTTATGAAACATTCATGTGTTATCTTCAGTAAGTTCTTTTCTTTTCATAAACCGTGTGGGTTATACCAACACAAGAAGCTCTAGATCCCTAAATCTAGAGCTTCTTCGTTTTAATAACTATTTTGTTCAATCATGTATAGACAACTATATATTTAGGTGTTAAAATATTATTGTGATTCCCACGTGGTTTCACATACGACTTTTTTCTTCGATTATGGGGTTCTTACGTAATGTAAGGACCATTTTTTATTCAAATAAGGACTTTTTAAAATTTATATGTACATATTTTTCAGCATATAATTAAATTATCAATATATTAGAGACAATAATGATTTTGTAATATATTTGTTTCGGAATGAGTGCAGTTTTTAGCATACTAAAGAAATTCCGAAAGCCTCAGATAAACCGGTTCTTGGTTTTAGTTGATTCTTTAATTTTGCTTGGAGCTTTATTCCTAGTAGGTAGCATCTTCATTCCTCTTTTAACCCTTGAGTAAAAAGTAACGTTCTTACTGCCTTTCTTTCTCACTAATTCCAAATGCACTGCGTACACTTTTCCCTTCTTTGCTGTTTCATATGAATTCATACCATTTTTGACCTGTTTGAAGAAGGCCGACTGGCTTATTCCATTCCGTTCAGCTGGTGTTATCATCCTAGAATTAATGTCACCTTTTATCTTAACATGTTAAAAAATATTCGGATAGGAGTCCTAATACATATTATTAATATTAAGCTGGTTCACGTCAGAGGAAGGTACCTTAGGTTGTCTTTTTTTTTTTTTTCTTCGACATAATATGACAATATACGAATTAATAATTTGCTATTATTATCTAGAAATCTTACATTTATCTACAAATTATTATTGTATTTTTAATTTTTTGAATGTAAAATATTTCAATGTAAATACATACCATTTAGGGAGATGGAGAAAATTATGAAAAAATTATTAGCTTCAGCAACAGCGGTAACACTATTAACAGTGGGGTACAGTTCTTCTGCATTTGCAGCTAAGAGTCCAAATGATACAAAAAACTGTGGCCATTTTAAAAGTCAACAAGATGCTCAAGCATTCTGGGATCAAAATGGATATGGTGTTGGAAATGATCCGCACCGTTTAGATAATGATAAAGACGGCATTCCATGTGAAGATTATAAATATCCAAAGAGCACAAATACTACAACAGAAAATAAAGAAACTACTAAACCTCAAGAACAACCTAAACAAGAAAATACTAAACAAGAACCTGTTAAACAAGAAAACACTAAGCAAGAGAATTCAAAACAAAATAACCAAACAACAAATAATAAACAAGAACAAACTAAGCCTCAAACAACTGCAAAAGAAACAAAGAAAAATACTAATACAGTTGTGAAAAAAGAAACGAAAAAACAAGGTGAAAAATTACCTAATACAGCATCAAACGGTGTTACAATGATGTTAGCAAGCTTAGGATTAGCATTAGCTGGATCTGTATTAATGTTCCGTCGTAAAAAGACAAACGCATAAAATAGTTCCTTAAAACGGCAGGAGAAATCCTGTCGTTTTCAAATGGAGTGATAAAAGTGAATAAAAAACAATGGATTGGCTTATGTTTAACTGTTATTGGACTTACTATCTTTTCCTATTATTTTCTAGAATGGTATAGTGCTAGACAATCAGCAGAGTCGTTAACAACTAACGAGGCTAAACAATATGAGCCCTCAACACCTTCTAAAGAAAATGAAACGCAAAATATCAATCAAACAGAGACAGAGACGGAAACTTCATTACAACCTGAAGGATCTGTACAAATTCCAGCTTCAAAGGTAAACCATCAGTTAGGAGATAAAGTAGCGTATTTAATTATCCCTAAAATACAAAAGAAATACTCTGTATATTGGGGAGCTGATGATAAAGTACTAAAAAAGGGTGTAGGTATGTTTGTTAGTGACTTAACTACTACACCATCTGGAAATGGTCATACAGTTTTAAGTGGACATAGAGATACTGTTTTTACCGAGCTTGGTCAACTAAAGGAAAATGACCAACTTATTGTGGAATATGAAAATAAAACATATACATATAAAATTAACAAGCATTGGATAACAGATTCAGAAGATCGAACAGTTATTGTAGAAAAAAGTGAGCCAACATTAACATTAACAACTTGTTATCCTTTTGACTATATAGGAGACGCTCCAGATCGGTACATAATTGAATCATCTCTACTTTCCATTCGATAAGGATGAAAGTCCAAAAATTAAAGTTGTTTAAGTAGGAAGAAGGCACCTTTGGGTGTCTTTTTTTATGAGTAAGAAGTACTGTCAATATGCGAGGAACAATAGGTCATAAGACGGAATTTTAGCCTGAAAATTCTAAACTATCTTTTTTATTTCCTTTCGACATAATATGACAATATCTTTATATATAGTTTGTTATTATTAGCTTGGCAATCTTATATTTTACATAATTGGAGGAACAAACGTGGGAAAAATATTTAAATTTGGATGCCTAGGCATTATAGCTTTATTTGTAATCGGAATAATTGCTATGGTCGCTGGTGGTGGAGACTCAACAGAAAAAACTTCAACAGACACTAAAGCAGTATCAAAAGAAGGTGTATCTTCTGATGTAAAAATCGCTGTAGGATCTATGGAAACAGTAGATTCTGTGGGTAATGAATATACAAAAGAACAAGCACAAGGTGTCTTTAAAATTTTAGAAGTTACACTTACTAATAATCAAAAAGACGCTATTACTGTTGATGCTAATAGTTTTAAATTAGTAGATAACAAAGGTCGTGAATTCACATATTCAACACAAGGTCAAACATCTTTTGACTTAGCTAATGGTGGGAAAACTGACTTCTTCTTAAAACAATTGAATCCTGGTCTAACACAGACAGGTAAAATTGTATTTGATATACCAAAAGATGCTGAAGGCCTTTTCTTAAAAGCTAGTGGCGGTATGACAGGTAAAGAAATTAAGTTAAAAGTAGATTAGGAATAAGGCACTCGAAAGAGTGCTTTTATTCTTTCTCAATAACCCAAATTATTTAACGTCGTAAGAAAACACTTTTGAGTGTCTTTTCTTTTTTACATTATTTCTATTACGTGCTCATTGATTTTTTATGTACATTTGACATAATTACTGTATTAGTATTACAGCAATACTTTATGTATATAATAAAAGAAGAGATGCGCTAACATCACTTCTAGTAATTGCTACCGTCAAGATGGTGGTTATATCATTTATTTTTTACGAAACCCACCCTTTTGCTTCCGACAGCGACGAGGAGTGAGGCTCTTGTTATCTTTTTCTAAAATTTATTTCCTAAAAAACATACGCAGAAACTTCACGTACAATGACTTTCAAAAATTCCTTTAGAAGCTCGGACAAAAACTCCATAGGTATATTACCCCATACCCATCAAGCTAATATTTTGAATTACCCCCAAAACGAAAATCTTATTCTTTTTACAGTTATTTATGATAATTCAACTCGTTTTTTCCGATTTGGGGTATTTACTTTTTTTAGCTTGATAGGAATGTGAAGCTATTCCCAAGATAAGAAAATGCTATTTACATATATTCAAGAATAATAATTAGTTACAATATAAAATTCATTATCTTACAGTTAATTGGTTATGAATATAAATATATGACTTTCTGTAAGAATGCTATGAAGAAATGCACTCTTTCAAGAGACTTTACCAATCTCGACAATCATCATGATTACGTCTGTGACGACACTCATCACAATCTCAGAAATTTCAGAAATCACTATTCCATCCCATAAATATGATTATCCCATTTTATTCATCATATTCTATGAATAAAATGGGGTAATCGCTTATTTACTAGTCTATGTTTTGTGTTTCAAACTAATAATATTCTTATTTATTCTTCAAGTTCCTAGTCTACCTCCTTATCTTTCCTTAAAAACATACAAGACACCAACCAGATCACGGCAGCGCCTACGATAATTGCTATTGGTTTAATCATTAACAAGTATATCTGGTCCCTTCTTCAACATGTACGAGAAACCCGAAATAAATACAACACTAAATATAATAATAGAAGACCACATATTAAAATGATATTCTTTACCTGCAACTAAATTATATATGTTATGGACCAAGAAATTAGCACCTATGATAATCCCACCTAAAAATGCACTAATTAATATGCTCATTAAATAAAATTTAAGCTTCTGAAACATTTTCTCTCTACCCCTTTTCTAAAATAAACTTTATTTGAGTTTCTTTAGAAAATTATACCATTTAGTTTTCGGGTATTATTAAATCCATAGTTAAATTAAGGTTATTTTAAGGATATGTTTTCTATTCAAATGTCCATTTTGTTCAAAAAAAAGAACACTATAAAGTGCCCTAAGCTTCTGAGTATAAAATATACGACAATGCCTTGCCCGTTCTAATGACACAACCTAAAAGAGCTTAATAGCGGAATATATATAGCTCTCGGAAAAGGAATAAGTTGGTTGGCATTGACTCGATATTGTATGATGAAAGCCTCCTTATGTGCAAACGAAAGAGAGCACTCCCCCAATAAGTGCTCTCGCTTTAAAAAATATAGGGGAACATGTTGGAAACCGTTCAGTATCATTATATGATATCTCATTCCCAACTATGCCTAAGTCATGTATTAAAGGGGATTAATGTGTAATTTCTATATAACAAAGAAAAAAGCACCCGAATGGATGCTTAAATTAAACTTATTCATTATCAATATCTCTACTTTCATCATTAACTGATTTCGGGTCTAACATGATTCCTATATCCGGCGGCAAAATTAACTCTATACCAGCTACTGGTTGATTGTCCTCATTAAAATAATACTTCTTTATCTTATTCAATTCTTCATTTTTCTTATTTTCACTCATATTATCCCGCCTTTTATGTATGATATTAAAAACTTTTCTTAATATGTACATTGAGAAAGATAATATACTATTTTTCAACTCTCACACAAATTATAAAATTTTTACATAAAAAAAGAACAACCATAATTGATAGGTGCTCTGATATATAAAGTGGTTTCCATCCACACATTCCAATATATGCCCATCCATCTCGAAAGATGCAAACAAAAAGCACCTAAATAGGTGCCTTTTCGAAACGTATTAACGCGAGTAGCGAACACAATGAATTCTTCTCGGTGTCATTACCATCTTATGTTCGAAATTCTTAAATATGCCTAATCGTTAAAATGTTTATTATGAATTCGCTACCTATCCACCCTTTATTGTTTTACTAGTTTTAACAATAGGTGCTTTTTTGCTGGCATGTAAGGATTTTCTAAAATAAGTAATTGGGTTGCGATGCTTAGAAGCATAGCAACCGTTCTACCAACACTTTTATTATCAGTGTTTTTAACACTAACTTTGACCGTTGGCTATGCATTAAGTTTAACGTAATTCTTCACGAATAAAAACCAATATTCCGTCAATACTGTAGACAACCCATTTCGAACCATATCCCATTACCTGAGCAGTTAGCTTTTGCTAGCTGCTCTTTATTTGTACAAGGTACTCAATTGACTGGCGCACATATAATATTCTGAGTTCCTTTCTTTATAAAATAGTCGTTATAAAATGAGGCTCGTCACGAGAGCACTTTACTAAGTGCTCTTTTTATATTCCAACTTAATACAAAATGAAATTTTCATTAAGTTTTCTATCAATACAATATGGTGCTTTCTTTTCTGAATTAGTTTATAAATAAATAGTTCAACACTGAACTATCCTATATTAAGCTAAATTAAAAAAGAAAGGAATTGAGTATCATGAGTTTAAAAGACAACAATTTCAAACTAGCTGGAGAAGTTGTTCAGTCATTTGTATCCATTAACAAAGAAATTATAAAGTTCACACATCAAAATGCCTCCAGTATAGGGCTAACAGTACAACAAATGGGTATTTTAAATACAATTTATACAATCCCTAATATTACTCTGAAAGAGATTTCAAAACGTCTTTCAGTTCCTAAAAGTACAGTGAGTGTAAATGTAGATGATTTAGTTAGTCTAGAGTTCATCGAACGAAAACAATCAGATGAAGATCGTAGAGAAATAAAATTAAAAGTAACACCCAAAGGACAAGAGGCATCGAAAAAATCCATTGAAAACTCTACTTCCTACAAAGCGATGTCCCTAGCATTACAGCAGCTTCAAGAAGACGATGTTCAAACATTATTGCGTATCCATAAAAATTTATTAACCTCTCTAATGCAATTTCGTTAATTGATGTAAAACATAAAAAAACAAATTCTAATTCTTATTTTTCAAAAAACTGAGCAGTTAGATCTCACTAACTGTTCTTTTATTTAAAATAGCGTTTTTGTTGAATTTTTATTGAGTTTACGTTGACCTTTTGTTGATTTTTTCTTCACATTTAAAGGAAACAAACATATGCTTTTGTATGTAGTCTCTCCGCTCATAGAGATCTACCTTTCTTATCGAAGAGCATACTTACATGTATGCTCTTTTTGCTTACTACAAGATAACGGTTTTGTCTAAACCTACACATATCTAAAAGACATACATACAATGGAATCCTGAGCATCTTTATCGTTTTACGACAGAAGGCTCCCTCCTCAATTTGTGTGAAGGTGAGATAGCACCAGCAAATAGGTGGGAGATGAATGTCGGTTGGCGTAAGCCAGCATGTTTGCTATTATATACTTATACTTGTACAGATCACTCTTTGAAAACTGAAGATATAAGGTTGGTTGCAGAAAAACGTTGCAATCGTAAAATCTTCAACGTTCTACCATCCCACGTTTGCCGAAGTTGCGAAAACCAAGCTAAAGTAGGTAGCCTGATGAGTCAACGTACAAGATACTTCTGTTTTCACCGTAGGGACTACGGGCTGAGCCTGCTAAGATAACTGGTGGATACATCGGTGTTCGCAGGAATCTCCCACTTCAAAAAGTCCGTAAGGACGTTAAGTGGTGAGTAGTTCAAGAAGTATGACAGTATTCTTCCATTACCCTCGGATGCACAAGTGGGAGTTGGTGGGACTCAAATTTACATCTATAAGCAAGGTAATAAACAGTTACGAATGATTCTAAAAAATAGAAAAGCCTCATTATTGGAGGCTTTTCAGTAAATATTTTAATATTTTCTTCCTTCATAATAAGCTTCATATTTTCCGCCTACTACTTGGATACCTTTAAGGTACCATGTAATCCCTTGATTATCAGTATAGGAATTTGCAAATGCGTTTTGGCTCTTACATTCATATTTATAGTATATACCACTGCCTTTCTGAGTTTCTTGAGCTGGCGTATTTTTGCATTGCGTAGATAGTGCACTTGCTGTATTCTCTGTACTTGCTGACGCAGCCACACCTCCTGTTAATGCGATACCAGCTGCTAATGCTCCAACTACTAATTTCTTAAACATAATAAATCCCCCTTAAATATTTTTTATAACTTGCACCTTAAATGTATCACTTTTGTAATTTTTGTAAATATTATGAATTTGTGAAATATTTATTTAAATTTTGTAAATATTTGTAATTAATTTTATCAAATGGAAAATAGAGGGATTTATTGTGATATGTAATAATGCATGTTCATTCAATAAAAAATCGTGATAAAATCTAAGAACCTGTTCTATTTTTTCAGTTATCTTAGAAACCTTACTTCTTATTTACCCAAATGGGAGGCGCTTTATGGCGTCTTTTTTTTATTATAATAAACCCCAACATTCATACACTTGAGGGCTTATCGATTGAAAGATAGGAATGTTGAAATTCCTTAAATTAAGAACAAAGCGGGATTACTCCTAAACCTATTAATAAAGCTGCAGCAAACGTTGGAATAGGAATCTTAATACCTTCTACAACTAAGAAGTATTGTCCACTTACTAATTTAAAACAAACTAATTACATGGTTATTCCTCCCTTCTGGTAGGATTAATACATTATATTAAATAGTTATATTATTTATATAATTAAATAATTTGTTTTTAAGAAATATGTTATTTATTAATATTCGGCTAGAGCAACCTATATTGTCTTTCCCTTAATTTCAAAAGGACCTGCTCAATTCATTCGTAAATATATAGGGTAAAGTGAACCCATTAAAATCCATGAAGTGAACCCTAGTTTTACCCTCTGATCTAAAGGAGGCACTATTATTATGGGATATGGTGGTAGTTGCGGCGAAGGCTGTGGTTTTGTTGGAGGATTTGCTTTACTAGTTGTACTCTTTATACTATTAATCATTATCGGATGCAGTTGCTTCTGCTAAAAACTATGGGAAAAGACACTCTTATTTGGGTGTCTTTTCTTTTTTCTCAATTTAAGAGCTATAAAGATAAAACCCACCTATTTCCGTAGGTGGGTTTTATCTTTATTACACAATACCAAATTATACTCTCATTTTTTCATAAACTTTATGCAATTATACATATTCATAAAAATTACATCAAATAAATATTACATATAGTAAAATATAAATTGTAGATACATTCTATAAAGCAGATTCTTTTGAAAGGCGTAACATATCGATAATTATAAAAGGTGTGGCGTCACTCTAATACTGATCTCAAATCTCTTGTACTTTGTGAACTAACAATCTGGTGTATATAGACGATTCTGTTTTATAGGATGTGTTTACACGTATAACAAAGGGGTAATACGTGTATATTTATATAAAATTAAAGTGGTTCAAGTCGGAGGAAGGCACCTTAGGGTGTCTTTTCTTTATACATAAAGAAGACTTATCTTCCTATAAAAAAGATAAGACCTTTATATAGGGGTAACGATTTTATACTCTAAGGGATTCTCAAAACTCAATAACACAATTTGAATTGAGATTAAATGCTTTGCTTAGAGTAGTAAAATCAACGTTTTTTGATGTCGAAAATTGCTTAGCGTATATTTTCGTTAAAATGTTGGCGGTACCCCTTTATGTTTTTACAAAAATAAAAAGCCTCATTATAAGAAGCTTTTTATTATAAATAGATTTACTTTTTAATAATATTACCCCAACCTTCAAAAGCACCTACCCATGTACCATCCGGTTCTTGCCATGCTTCTTTCAAGGTCCAATTAATACGATTTTTATAAATGCTGTCCGGTATAGAATATCTAGTAGGATACCCTGGTATCATCATCACAAGCTTTTTCGCTGCCATAGTAACCTTTTCTTGCTTCGGACTTTCAGTATTAGGTGTTGCAGCCATCGCTCCACCTGCACCAGATAACATAATACCAGTCGCTAATGCTCCAACTACTAATTTCTTGAACATCAAAATTCCCCCTCAAGTATTTTTATATCTTACACACGCCAGCCTTCAAAATAAGCTGTCCATCTACCACCCGAACCTATATATGCGTTTTTCAAGTACCACGTGATACCGGTACTAGAGTCTTTTACTACGTTCGGTATATCTTCTCTAGAAGCATATCCATGTTTATAAATCCCAATCTTTTCAATCGGTTGCACTGCCATAGTAACCTTTTCTTGCTTTGGACTTTCAGTATTAGGTGTTGCAGCCATCGCTCCACCTGCACCAGATAACATAATACCAGTTGCTAATGCCCCAACTACTAATTTCTTGAACATCAAAATTCCCCCCTCAAGTATTTTTATATTTTGTACTTAGTTACATACTGATTTTGAAACGTATAAATAGGTTTTCCAGTTTGAGTCGTAAAACTTTAACCATTGATTATTTCCATCGACAGTTTGTCCTTTTACCCATTCACCAGTAAATCTAGTTCCATTAGCAACATTATAAGCTATTTTTGAACTCGTACTTGCGTCAGTTCGTACTTTTGTATTTTCATATTTTGCGTTACAGACTGCAAGACCCTTAGCTGCTTTATTTGATGTGAAATTGGTGTTTTCTGCCGCACTAGCGCTTGTTACGCCAATAAAACTAAATGAACTTAAACCGATTGCACAAGCTAAAGCTAACCCTTTAATTCTTTTCATTTTTCTCATATTAAACATCCCCCTCAAGTATTTTTATATCTTACACAACAAACTTAACACATTTTACAAATAATGTTAGTTTATTAAACTTGATAAAATGATATTTGAATATTCAGAAACGGAAACATCAAACATTAAATAACTTTATTTAAACCTCGTTCTAAAATCAGAACGTGATTATGCTCATTAAGGGATACGCCACATACAATTTTTCGGAAAATCTAATAACAAAAGCGAAACCTAAGGCTGCGCCAGAATAGGGATGTATAAAAAAATGCATAGATTCATAGAACAAAAAAAGTGGGTTCCCTTGCGAGGGTATGGTTGCTTTTTTTTCGCTACCGATAATTATGTAGATAAACTGTCCATATGGACAGCTTATCTCAATTTTTTTGCTTAGCGTGTATTTTGAAATTCTGGAAGTTCCCCTAATAAAAAAAACAGAGTATCAAATGCTACTCTGTTTTTCCCCCCATATGAGATACAAACTAGTGGTGAGCGTCTTTTTATAAATTATCTAGGGTGAATAATGATTTCTGACGAACGTAATTCTCCGGCATGTTCGGTATGTGCTGCATTTTTGAAAAGTTGAACATGTACAAATGTATATTCCTTACTATCCTTCCATGCGTGACCTATATTTAGTGATTTTAGTGGTGTACTAGAAGAAAAATATCCACTGGTCATATCATGAGAAGCAGAATTTAAACCAGCATACGGAAGATCCATATCATAATATAATTTACTACATGTTCCACGCGTTTCAATTTTAGCGTTCACCGTTTTATGAGTTTTTGCATACTCGGTGCGATCGGTAGAAACTCTGGCCTGACAATTAGTTCCTCCCGCTGTTACTTTATACCAACCTCCTTCTGCTGCTTCAGTTTTACTGGATGTAATAAAAAATCCACTACATATTAAGCCTAATACTAATACTAATTTTGTTAAATGTTTCAAAGTTTTCACTCCTTTTTATGTATTTATTTAAATATTATTATATCCATCTCTTTATATGGATAATATTGGTATATTTATCAAGTTTATTCTAAATATTTCCTCTTTTATATAATCAAAAAACTAAATCAGGATGTCATCACATCATTATGTGATACCGCTAATATTACTCAATGACCAAAATTACTTAACATAGTGAAATAATATTCGGATGGGATTCCAATACATATTATTAAAATTAAAGTGGTTCAAGTCGGAGGAAGGCACCTTAGGGTGTCTTTTTTCATTCTGACAAGATATAACTCAAAAGCCCCTGATAATGGGGCTTTTGAGTTATAAAATATTATACCGTTATATTTTCACAATTTCCCTTTATATTCATAATGAGCATAATAACCACCACCGCAATCAGTTGTTTTAGAAGAACCTTTGAAATAAAAATCCTTTCCACCTGATTTATATACATTAGCAAATACATTTTTAGAACTAAAAACAGTCATGTAAAACTTTCCATGTTGGTCGTCGTAATAAATGTTTTTTTCTGGATTATTACATGTAGGACCGTGAGCTGATGCAGACCCAATTCCCCCTGTAATTGCAATACCAGCTGCTAATGCTCCAACTACTAATTTCTTAAACATAATAAATCCCCCTTAAATATTTTTTATAACTTGCACCTTAAATGTATCACTTTTGTATTTTTGTAAATATTTTGAATTCGTAGAAATATTTATTTAAATTTTGTTAATATTGGTAATATACTTTATCAAATGGAAAATAGAGGGATTTGCGATGATATGTAATAATGCATGTTCATTCAGCAAAAAATCGTGATAAAATCTAAGCACCTGTTCTATTTTTTCAGTTATCTTAGAAACCTTACTTCTTATTTACCCAAATGGGAGGCGCTTTATGGCGTCTTTTTTTTATTTTCAAAAGGCCATGCTCATTTAATCCATAAAAACATAAAGTAATTTGAATCCATTAAAATACATGAGTGACTCCTTATTTTTCTCCTACTCTTTAAAGGAGGAATTATTATGGGCTTTGGTGGTAGCTGCGGTGGCAGCTGTGGCTTTGCAGGAGGATTTGCTTTATTAGTTGTATTATTTATTTTATTAATTATTGTTGGAGCTTCTTGCTTCTGCTAAAAACTATGGGAAAAGACACTCTTATTTGAGTGTCTTTTCTTTTGTACATAAAAAAACCTCACCACCCAATGGTTAGGTTCTTATGTATATTATTCAGTATCTTGTTTTCTCTAATACTTTCTTCTTGATTGAACATCTATAGATTCATAAAAAAATAACCAAAGATTATAACAGAAATTACAAGTCCCATAGCAGCACCTACCAACATTTTTCCCTCAGGACCATTAATAAGCTCTTTTAAAACTTCTTTTGCTATTCGCTGACCTCTCCCACTTAAAGATATCGAAAGAATAAAGAATATTACCACTAATACAAATGAAGAAATTATTAGCTCCATGACTTGTGTACCTCCTAATATATATGTACATTTAATTAACCAATAATTTCCTTATACATTATATCAGCTAGGGTACATGGAAGTATAACAAATTATTTTTATAATTTAATTTACTAATAAATATAACATTACTATAGGGGTAGCACCTCATGCCCATCAACTTAAGAAAAGTAAACACCCCCAAAAGGGAAAAAAGAGCTGAATTTCCCAAATAACTAACTGCAGAGCAAGAAAATTTTCATTTTTGGGGATACTACAAAACCTTAGCTTGATAGGCATGGAGTACCACCAGCATTTTAGAAAAAAAACAAGCCAAACAAATTTGGATATTAAAAAGACTGATTAATCCATGTTTAGATTAATCAGTCTTTTAGTATTTAATGGGGTTAATTTATCCATTCTTCAAGAATTGCTATTGTTTTATTTGTTGCATCCATCTCTATTTTAATACCAATTGGGACAGTTAACATCGGGTGAGTATGGCAGCAATCAAATTCTGCAATAAAGGGTATGTTTATACCATTTAAAACCTCTAATAGAATCTCATATGGTTTTTTATTTGTACCATTATCGTTAAATTGCTCATGTTTTCCAAGGATTAAACCAGAAATTTTATCAAATATTCCATTGACTTTGAGTAATGAAAAACTTCTTTCAATAGTAGCAGCATCTTTCGTTGTATCCTCGATAAAAAGGATATCTCCTTCTTTTATCTCAGGCATGTATTCACTACCCCAAATGCCAGTTAAAGTATCTAAATTCCCTCCAATGAATCTACCTGTTGCTTTTCCACTATTTACGCAAATCCAATCATTTTCCGTTCGTTGTTTTTCCCTAGTTTTTTCTTCCCAATTGATAAATTCATCCGTCCAGTAGGGTGGTTTTTTAATATTATATGGTAGTTTCTGCGTTTTTTCCAACATGTCGCTAAAATATTCGTATGTAAAATTAACAAATGGCTCAAATTCACCGAATGAAGGGATTAGTGCAGGCCCATAAAATGTATTTATCCCAGTTTTTGCGTATATTCCTAGTAATATCGCAGTAACATCTGAATAACCTATCATTATTTTAGGATTTTTTATAAATGCCTCATAATCAATATAAGGTAATATTGAATTTGAGTTCATTCCACCAATGGTTGACATTATACATTTGATGTTAGGGTTCCTTATTAATTTATTAAGTTCTTCTGCTCTCTCTTTAATGCTTCCAGATCGGTAGTTATCATGTTTCCCAGTTAAATTTCCTTCTATTATATTAAATCCCTTGCTCATCAAAAATTTTTTTGCTCGATCAAATCTTTTAGGCGCTGTATAAGTTGCTGGTGATGAAGGGGAATAGATTCCAATTAGATCCCCTTTTTGTAATTTGCTGAGTTTCATTGCTTTATCTCTCCTTTAAATGGTATCTGTATTGAAATGAAGAACTAATACAAATAGTCTTACAATTAATTATACTTTATATAAGGTATTAGTGGGCACCATACTTCACTATCAAGTCAAGATAAATTTGTATCCATATAGCGAAAAAATCGTTATTCTTTTTGTAGAAATACACAGAAAGGATGGCATTTTTTATGAATCTTTCGATTCAAGATGAACTTCAATTATTTGCTGAGGAATTATATCAATATTTTACCCCTTCATTTTTAGAAGAGCTTGCTAAAGAATTAGATTTTGTTCAACGAAAGCGTAAATTTTCAGGACATGACTTAGCCGCTATCTGTGTTTGGGTGAGTCAACGGATATCGAGTGATTCTTTAGTTAGACTGTGTAGTCAACTACATGCAGCTACAGGAACTCTTATTAGTCCAGAAGGACTAAATAAACGGTTCAATAAAAAAGCTGTTTGCTTTTTAAAACATGTTTTCTCTGCATTATTAAAAAATAAAGTTTGTGAAACCTCACTGATTCTAAGCTCTTCAATCGCTTATTTTCAACGAATTTGTATTTTAGATGCAACCATTTTCCAAGTACCGAAACATTTAGCTAGTGTCTATCCAGGTTCAGGAGGGTGTGCACAAACAGCGGGTATAAAAATTCAACTAGAATATGATTTACATAGTGGACAGTTTTTAAACTTTCAAGTTGAACCGGGGAAAAATAATGATAAAACCTTTGGAACAGAGTGTTTATCGACATTACGTCCTGGTGATCTATGTATTCGGGATTTAGGCTATTATTCACTGGATGATTTAGATCAAATGGATCAACGTGGTGTGTATTATATATCACGGCTCAAATTAAACAATAGGGTGTATATCAAAAACGAATTTCCTGAATACTTTCAAAATGGGACAATAAAAAAACAGTCTCAGTACATCAAAGTTGATTTAGAACACATTATGGATACCCTAAAACCAGGCCAGGTCTATGAAATAAAAGATGCTTATATTGGAAAGGATAAAAAACTGTTTACTCGGGTAATTATGTATCGATTAACAGAAAAACAACTTCGTGAGCGTATGAAAAAACAAGTGTATACGGAAAATAAAAAAGGCATTAGATATTCGGAAAAAAGTAAACGATTGGCCGGCATGAACCTATATGTTACTAATATACCTTGGGAGGTTATTCCTATGGAACAAATCCATGATTTTTACTCTCTCCGCTGGCAAGTCGAAATAATCTTTAAAACTTGGAAATCCTTATTTCAAATTCATCATTGGCAAAATATTAAACAGGAGCGATTGGAATGCCATGTTTATGGAAAACTCATTGCCATTTTTTTATGTTCTTCTACTATGTTTAAGATGCGACAATTAATTTTACAAAAAAAGAAAAGAGAATTAAGCGAATATAAAGCCATTGGAATGATTCAAGACCATCTATACATTCTTTATCAAGCTATACAGCAAAGCACCCAAGAAATAACAAAGATTTTAATCCTCCTGTTCCATCTTCTACAGAAGAATGGACGGAAATCTCACAGATATGAGAAGAAGACTGTCTTTGATATTATGGGTGTTGTGTATGAGTATAATGGATTGAGAAAACAAAAGAAAATTGCATAATTAAAAAAGTGAAACCCGTTAGGGTTTATTTGGTATGTGCATTTTTAAGAATATACTTCTATTTTAAGAATGTTTTAAACCTGCTGAACGAAAGTTCAGTTTGTTTACACTCTTAAGTTGATGGGCATGGGGTAGCACCTACATTTCGGGAATTTTGTACGCTAAGCAAAATTTTATAAAGAAAAAGCCGATTTCCTATACGCTAGGAACTCGACTTTTTTAGTAAATTATAGTTTAGTAATATATTGTACTCATTGAGTAAATAATTTTGCATCCGCCCAGTCAGCATGATCATTGTCAATATTATCATTAGCATTATAGGAAACTAACTCAAGTGTATTTTTTCCTGCAATATTTACTTCTACATGTTCAGCTGGATCGTGAGATTTTTTAACCGGACTTATATACAGAATTTTACCATCAGCGATTATCACAAAATTCACAGAACCATGACCAGCTGCTACTTGATCATCTATTCCAACATCTACTGTAAATTTAGAATACTGTCCATTCAAATTATACTTAATTGTACTATTTGCATGTGAGCCAATTCCTTTGTCATATTGCACACCATTAATAGATAACTTCGTTTTATAAAATGATTGGTTTTTATTATACGAAGAATAATTAGGATTTATTTTCTCTATATCTCCTACAACAGAAATCGGAGTCAACGTATCACTTAAATATACAGGTACAGATGTAGCAGCTAAAGTGGTTGTATTTCCACTTACAAAAAATGTACAAATAGTAATCATTAAAACTGCAACTAAACTTAATACTTTAAACCGAAAACATTTTGGGTTAATAACATACTTTGTATTCATATCAAATCCCCTTTCGATTTTGTAAATTACCTCTCTAATCTTTACATATCAATCCAAAATTTTCAAACTATTTCCGCGATTATAAATATTTATACAGAATTGTAAGAAAATTGAAAGCGTATTCCTGTGTTTTTAAGTGAAAGTTGATACAGGGATTTTGGTGTATCCCCAAAAGGAATACCTATTTCCGTAGTTGGGCTACAAATGATTTTGCACAATTAAGTTATAGCAAAATCACTTGTAGCGAAAGTAATTAAATTTAACTTTGTAACCCTAATACCCTAATAATCTCAATTGTTTTATTATCTTTTATTTTAAAATAAAGCCTTTTCCCTATACGTTCACTAATTACAGTATTTCCAAAGGCTAATTTACGCAAATGTTGTACAATTAAATCCTCTGTAATTCTTGTTTGCTTACTTAAATCAGAAACCGACAACGATCCATATGTAATCAATTTACAAACAATTGATAATCGAGTAGAATTCCCTAATAACCCTAAAACTTTTATATTTTCTGTATAGAAACTAAAATCCATATGAAAAGCATGTAACAGATCTTCCAACCTCCTAAAATAAGATGAATATCAACCAAAATATCTTAACATAAAAATAGTAAAAAACAACCTAAAATATACCAATTATTCATTGAGAAAAATGATACTTGAATGGGAGTCCAATACATATTCTTAGAATTAAAGTGATTCAAGTTGAAGGAAGGCACATTTGGTTGTCTTTTCTTTTGTACATTATATCTATTACGTGCTCATTGATTTTCTATGTACGTATGATACAATTACTGTAGTAGTATTACAGTAATTGCTTGTGTATATAATAAAAGAAGAGATGCGCTAACATTTCTTCTAATAACTGCTACCGTCAGGGTGGTGGTTATATCATTTATTTTTTACGAAACCCACCCTTTTGCTTTGGACGGCGACGAGGAGTGGGTTTTTTGTTATCTTTTTCTAAAATTTGTTTCCTAAAAACATACGCAGAAACTTCACGTACAATGGCTTTCACAAATTCTTTTAGAAGCTTAAACAAAAACCCCATAGGTATATCACCCCCCTTTCCTTCCAAATGGAAAGAAGGGATAACCAATCACCCTCACAATATACCGTTAATCCTCTTCTATCATACTAGTACAATCTCACCAATATAAAAAAGACCACCATTACTGGCAGTCCTTTTTGGGTAGTTTTAGAGATAAAATTATAACATATTAATATATAAATTATAAATATTTTTTCCCAAAAGATACTATAAGTTTTTTATAATTATTGATTTCTCAATCTTCATTGCATGATAAATTTCCCTATAAGGATTAACAAATAACAGTAAAATTATCAATCCATTAGATTATTAGAAAAAACTGGTTATCCATATCAAGATTTGGTAAAATATAGATATTGTTTAAGAAGATAAAGTTAATATAGATCAACTAAGTAATCCAAAGGAAATGTTTTATTACATAAAAAAAGGCTCCATTGCTGGAGCGCTCCAAAATAAAATAAACAAACGAATTAAAACAAGAAACAGACAATTTAATTATATAGATAAAATATAAATAAATCTATATATATGCAATATATCATATAAAACTTTATTTATTGATGCTATAATAGACTTACTCGATGATTGTTATATTTTTTTATGGTTTTTAAGCAATACAATACCTTCTTGACACCAAATGTACAAGTAAAAGAAGACATCTTAATCGATGCCTTCTTTTCTTATATAATAACAACATAATAAATTTCTTTATGAATTAGAGGGAACTCTAAAACAAGAACAAATATAGTTGTAATCAAAAACTGGGCATCAAACAAAAAGAATAAAAAACAGGTAATTGTTCGTAATCACAATTACCTGTTTTTCACTACTTCTATCTACTCTTTGTTTCTTAAAATTTCATTAACCTTTTCCACACTTAATTCAGTGGCTTCCGCTATCTTCTCTATAGGTACACCTACTTTAATTAAATTGTGAATCATTTCTATTCTAGCTTCTTTTGCAGCTTTTTCTTCTGCCGTCTCTATTTCTGATATTCTATCTTTTATTGCCTTCTCTCTCGCCTCATATAAGCGTAAAAAGTCTTTATCGCTACTTAAACGCTCCCAATCCTCCATTGCCTTTTTCAAAACTGGATCTTTTTCCATCGCGATTCCCTCCAGGATTGTAGTTAATTTCTCATCTTCATATGCAGGAAATAATAATAGCCAACGCGCTAATATATCCTCCCATGGATCCATTCGATCTTCTTGCCATTCTCGAATAACCTTTGGAATCTCAAGAAAATGCAATTGCATATTCTCTGAAATTATGTGCTCCGATTTTTTGTTCATGACTACACCGACATTATGAAAGTTCTCTTCTCCTGAAAACAGAATGAAATCCACTATATTAATACAAATAGTTGGTCTTAATTCTGTATACTTCATCCCCTGAGTCATTTGAGAATAATACATGCCAGCCCAGTAGAACAAAGATCGCTCGATCATGTCTTTTTTGTCGCGAACCTGTATCTCTATATTTAATTTTATACCACTATTAAGGGTCACTCGCAAATCTAAAATAGACAATTTATCATCCTTTTGTTCCCTTGAAAGATGTGGATCATCTAAATGCAAAGAAATAATTTCCTCATCTAAAGAGGATTGTAATACCGCATTAAGAAAACCAATGAGTATATCCTCGTTTCCTTCTACCCCAAACAAGCGCTTGAAAGCAAAATCAACTCGTAAATTTACTAGATTTTTTTTCATAGATGGATTCATATTCTCTTCTACCTTTCTTTTAGTTAACTTAAATCCTCTGTAGTAATTGAATATAAGAAAAAGATAGAATTACAAACTCTATCTTTTTCAATCTACCTTTAGAAAGTTTACTTTTTTCTGCACGCTTAACCACTTCTAACACTCCATCATGATGCACAATCATTGCAAGATCATCTTTCTTAAAAAGACAATCCACATCTGCAGTTTTTACATGATAGCTGTGTAGAATCGGCTTCCATTTCTAGAAAATCACGGATTGCAGTAAAACGATAACTTTTCCCTCTAAAGCATCTCTCCAATAAAAAAGGAAATCTCGTATACATCTATTGAAATAGGCATGATACAAATAGATTCCCCCTTTTTTATTTGTATACCTAAATCTAAAGACCTTTTTACAAATGATTCCTAACTTGAAGACAATACAAAAAGGGCTTCTTCAAGTCGATTAAAAATGTGCATAGCAAAAAAAGCTATATATGCACTAATCGGCTCAAAGAAGCCCTTTCATAAATGAAACAAGACGCAACTTGCTTCTACAACTCAACCACAACACAATAAGGTGTGGGAATAAACGGAATCAATTAAACATTAAATATATATTTATATTAATGAATTCATACAAAAATTTCAATAATTTTATGTTTTCTTAAGATATCCCGCTCATTTTTTTAAAATTCATATGCTTTATCACTACCTTGGTTTCTTCATCAAATGATATAACTCCCCCCACGATAATATTTAATTTAATATTGAAATTCTCTAAAACTCGATGTATTATATTTTTGTGTTTTTCTCAGTTCCCAAGCAGAGAATACATCATCACTTCTGAAAGGACCCGAACTCCAGCGGGTTCTTTTTATTTACTTGAACTCATTTTCGAATTATTGTATTATATTTTCGGGTCTTGCTCTATAAATAATTATCAGAATATTCTGCAAGTTTGTAGGTTCTTTTTTGTAAAATAAAAAAGCAGCTGTTAGGCTACTTTAAAGTAAATGATTTAATCGTTCGTTTTTTATACCTTCTTTTCCAGTAACAGCATGAATTAAATCTACATGCTTCACTGTTCTTTTATGCGTTTTCGGTATACGTAGATACTTTCTTATCTTTTGTATTTCTTTAATAGTATCACTACTTATATTGAATGAAGAAGCTAAGAAATGTGGGTTATATCCATTATCTAAATACGAGATAATATCATAAAATACAGCTTTCCCACCAACCATATTTATTAAATCTTTGCGTAACTTCTCTCTTTTAAGGGCTTCTGTTTTTTGTTGTTCTTTATCTGACTTACGAATCGAGTCTTGAATGGTATCAAATTGTTTGTATACGTTACAGTTTTCTTGGATGTACTCATTATATAAATCGGGATATTCTTCTTGCACCTCTTTATTAAACACAGTCTTGTATTTTAACATCATTTCCATTTCTAACAAAGAACGCTTTATTGAACTTTCCTCAAGTATATACGCTACTTTTTCGAACAAATAACAGAAATCATTTGTATTTGTTTCTCCGTTAAAATGAGCATTTATACGTCTTCTCAAATCTACAGCTTGCCCTACATAAATAACTCGACCGTTTTTATCATTTAGCAAGTATACTCCACTTTGATGTGTTTTAATGTTGTTGCGAAACGATTTTAAACTAATGAATTGCAATTCTCCCATACCTTTCCCCTCCTACATAATCTCTTTTTCTTTCGCTCTCTCATGACGTTGAAAAGTATGATAAATTCGTTTGCTCTTTCATATCCGCGTAGGGTAGACCTAATCAGGACGTTAATAACGTTCATTATGTTCGTTTGTTTTGTTAGATATTTATTCAAATTGAAACTGTATTCTTCGAATTAATAAGTACTAATAAAAACATAATAAAAAAGAGTGCGATTAAGATATGCACTCTTTCAAAAGACTTTACCAATCTCGATGATCACCATGATCATGATTATGATCACGATCGTGGTCATGATTGCGTCTGCGACGACACTCATCACAGTCACAGTCGCGTCTACAATGACAGTCGTTAAAATCGTTTCTTCTACGTCTACGACCGCATCCGCAAAATACTAAATCATCCCAAAATCTATTACAATCTCGAGAATGTCCAAAATTATTATCCCATCCCATAGATATGATTCCCTCCTCTAAAATAGAATTCATCATATTCTATGATTAAAAGGTAGAAATAGTTTGTTTACTAGTCTATGTTTCAAACAAATAATATTTCAATTTGCCAGTCTATCTCACGCCTTATCTTTCCTTAACAGCAAATAAGACGCCACCCAGATTACGGCAGCGCCTACGATAATTGCTATACACATGTTTGTTCTATCTACATAGTAAAATAAAACACCCATAATGAACACATCATAAGATTAGTAACCCTATTTTCTTTCCGTTGATTATTATGTTTATAGACCAAGATTATGCACATCTATATTCAGTAAGTGCATACCCTATTACATGAATACTACTTTAGGAGTGATTATATTATGAATCCTTTCCCGATGAGGATTGTTGTAGCTCCAACTTCGACTTGGCAACATTTACTTCACCATCCTTCATATGGTCAATATGGTATGCAACCTGGGCATACCCCCTTTACTCCTACAATTGCACCTTCTCCTGTAATATACCAATATCATTATATTTTTCCAGCATTGTATTTCCAAGAGTTTCACGGTACATTTAACATCTAATCTAAATAGAAAAATATCCGTTATCTGTACCATTGGATGTTGGATGTCGATTCATGTTATACCTAAAACAGTATTTAGATACGTTTAATGTGTAATTTCTATATAACAAAGAAAAAAGCACCCGTTTTGGATGCTTTGAATTAATTATGCAGTTAATACTTCAGTTATATTTTCAATCGTTAAATAATCAGGTCTACTAATTTCATCCCTGTTTATTATTTCTTTTCTTTTAACTATCATAGCTGTTAATTTCTGCATGCTCGGACCAAAACCATGAGAATTATAATCTTCTATTTTACCAGCTTCTATCAGTTCTTTTATCTCCCCATACCTTCCAAGTTGTTCAACTAAGAACTTATAAAAACTGAAGTATTTAACCTGTATTCCATCGTTTAAATCAAAACCTTTAAATAAAACATCATCTTCATTATAATTAAACTATTCAAATCTTAGGTGGTGATACACATGAATGATACAATCCGAATTGCTCTTTTCACTCTTGTAGGAATAAGTGCCGTATTTTCTGTAATTAAAAAATTTCAAAAACCAGAAAAGAGAAAATTTTGGATTACATTCGAAATTTTAATTCTAATCGGGGCAGCTTGGATGTTAATAGGGCTTCTTATGTAACCTACATAATTAATAAATCCCCTGAATAAAACTCAATATTCCGTCAATACTGTAGACAACCCATTAAGTTACTTTCTCCTTGTTCCCCCTTGGAGAACCGAGCAGTTAGCTTTTGCTAGCTGCTCTTTTTATGGATTCACTACATAAACTTCTTCTGCCCATGATCTTCCTGTTAAATAATTATTGATGGACAAATAATCATTTCTACATACATTCAAAATCAATTCATTTATACGATTAATTGTGCAAGAAGCATGCTGTGTGATTTCTCCTAACTCCTTGTACTGTCTTGACCCTTGTTTCCATTTCACAATTACAACGTCACTTTTTTGCAACTGTTCAAACTGCTCTTGTGTTTCAAGCTTTACAAAATCCATATCAATTCCCCTTTTCAACAAAATGAAATTTTTATTAGTTTATTTTTTCATAACATTTTCAACTCTGTTCATACTATAGCTGTAACTCGCAATTACAAAAGCAACATTTAATAAGCACCGTTTTCTTTTCTTACCAGGACAGCTAGCTAATCACGCTAGCTGTTTTATTGTATAAAATGAAGTTTTTATTTAGTTTTCTTTCCTGCATAACATTTTCAACTCTGTTTATACTATAACTGTAACTTGTGGTTACAATTTGCGTATTCATGTGGAATAGTATTTACAGCAGGCAGTTAGCTACTTCAGCTAGCTGCTTTGTTGTGTCAAATAGCGTTTTTGTTTAGTTTCACTCTAAAAGTAAAATTTTCATTTTTTCATTCAACCAAGTTCATAACATATTCTTTTCCTCTGATAAAATAATGATTAGGTGCTCCATGCGCATTTTATCCACTGGAAATAATACCTTTCAGGTACTTACGTATTAGATACTTCATTTCTGCTTCTTCTGCAATAGCAATTTTTTTCACTTTTTTGATACATTTATGAAACATTCACATGTTATCTTCAATATGTTCTATTCTTTTTGAAAAACCATGTGAGAATACCAAAACAAGAAGCCCTAGAGCCCTAACTCTAGGGCTTCTTGTTTTCAAATAAGGATTTTGTATTAAATCTGCACCAATTTTAAGAAGCATACATACCATATCTTGTGCACCTTTTTTATATAAATCTTGTTCATTGGGCGCCTTTAAAAGCGCCCTTTTTGTTGAAAAACTATACAAAGAGAAAAAACACATACAATGTAAAATGTACCCTATAGAATTTTTTCGAGTGTCAATTCTATAGGGTACATTTTATTATTTTCTGTCTTTTTTATTTACCTTAGAGTAATCCATTCATAGCTTGCCCACTCTTTTGGTTTCTTATCGTACTTAATACGACCAGTCGTACAAAATGAAGCAATCATCCATTGTATAAGGTTCATCTTGGCGTATGGGTCAACACACTCCTCAATTTTTTTCAATTGATAACCGGTACTATTTTTCTGCCAAATTGTATATAAACGAAAATGTGTTGTCGTAACTAGTCTAGCTCTTGTTGTAACTTGCCATTTTGCAATTTTCGTTAAATCCTCTTTAACTTTTCTATCATACTCTTGTTTTATGACTTTATAACTCTTATCTTTATTAATTAATCCATTCGAAAATGAAAAAGGCATTTGATGCACCTCATAGACAGTTCCTTCTTCGTCTCCTAAAATGTTTGATTCTACTAGAAATATATTTTTTAGTTTTAACTGTTCCGTTAATTCTTTTCCACTCCGATAAAAAGGTTTTTTTATCTTCTGAAGCAGAACAACCTGTACAATTAATCCGATAAGTAACGGATACGCTAGTATAAACACCATATGAATAAACATATTTGCAATAAGTACCCCTACTATTGCGAATATCGTAAAATAAATATACGTTTCTCTTTGATGAATGATTCTACTATTCAAGCTAACATACCTCCGTTTTGATAAATAGTGAAAGTAATATACACAATTGCTCCTAATAAAATAGAACAAGCCCCTGGAAAGCTTTGTATTAGCTGTATTTCTTTCTTTGGTAGTTTTGCCCCAAATATAGAAGCAGCATGCTCTAATTGGTCTTTAATCGCTCCTAAAAATCCTAAAATTTTAATTAATCGATAAACACTAGCAATCCAAAAGAATAGTAAATGGAAAGCTGTTAATGTAATTGCGGTAAGCATAGCCGATTCTTCTACTACATTACTAACATATAAAGCTACCACCACAAGCATTTTCGTATCACCGGGTGAAGAGAATTTAAACGTCTCTAGCAATAAACCGCATGCTAAGGCCATAACTAGTACAATTACAATCTCTTTTCCTGTTCTTATTCCGGCAAAATACGTGATTCCTATACCGACAATTAAGAATAATAGATGCCATATATTTTTCGTTTTTCTATATTTCAAATCAGTAAATACATTTAGGAACATGTAACTTAGTAATAATCCCACAATATACAGACCCATTTTCTTTACTCCCCTCTTAATTTCATAAAAAATGCTGTGTAAAAAAGGGAACCACTTTTAGAGTAGCCCCCTCGTTTATTTTTATATTTATTTTTTATTCCAAGAATCTATATCTGCATTGCTTGATGCTTTTGTGAATCGAGCTAGAATTGTATCATACCCACCTTGGATTGCTTTCCATACAAATGGCCCAATTACTAGCACAATAATTACCGCTAAGGCGATTAACATTCCGTTTTCTGATGACAACTGTGAATCCTCATTTTTTAACCAATTCTTCATTTTTGCTAACATTGAATTTTATCTCCTTTATACATAAGAATTTTTAGAATTTACTAAAATAAAAATTTATCTATTTAAATCTTTTATTACTTATTCCAAGAATTTACGTCTGCATTGCTTGATGCTTTTGTGAATCTTGCCAGGATCGTATCATAACCACCTTGGATTGCTTTCCATACAAACGGGCCAATTACTAATACGATAATGACCGCTAAGGCAATTAACATGCCGTTTTCTGATGATAGTTGCGAATCCTCGTTTTTTAACCAATTTTTCATTTTTGCTAACATGATTGAATCTCCCTTATCCATTTATTTGAGCTATACGTAAAAAAATCATTAATCTAAAACTTCTATTACTTGTTCCAAGAATTCACATCTGCATTGCTTGATGCTTTTGTGAACCGAGCTAGAATCGTATCATAACCACCTTGGATCGCTTTCCATACAAACGGGCCAATCACTAATACGATAATGACCGCCAAGGCGATTAACATACCATTTTCTGATGATAATTGTGATTCTTCATTTTTTAACCAATTCTTCATTTTCGTTAACATATATTTTGCTCCTTTACCTATTCCATTTTTGATAATGTCTTCTATAAACTTGCAAATCCTTGCATTAAAGATTGAATAACAATAACCATTGGATAAATCACAATACATCCAATAACTGCAACGTTAAATTTATTCATTTCCATTGGCTTATTTTGAATGAGACGGTTATAGTTCTCATGTTTTAACTCACGCATCATTTTAATCTGTGCATCCATAATACGAAGACTCTGTACCTTGTCCGTTTTTTGTGCTTGTTGCAATGCAATCGTAAAGGTATTTACTTCTGGACTATTTAAGGCTGCCGCAAAGTTTCTAAATGGTTGATCTGAACCCGCATACATTTCTAATTCCGCTGTAAGTGTAGATACATACGGTCGAAGGTGTCTCCCGGCATATACCTGCGCTTTTTTTACTGCTTCTAATGTTGTATGTGTTTTTAACAACTGCAGCATAGGAATTAGATACTCTGGTAATTCGAACTTCCTTGCTTCTATCGCCTGCTTGATTCTTTTCTTTAATAGATAATCAGGATAGAGATAAAGCAGTGGTGAAATCAAAACGCCCGCTTTAAATAAATAGTAATCATGAAACACAGTACATATTAAGAAAACAGAGGTGAAAATGATGGGATATGCAACCTTCATTTTCAGATATTCTTCTGGTTTCGTATCCAAGCCAGCTTCTTCTAACTTTTTTTGGATCTGCTCTTTCTTTTCTTCTGTCAGATACTTATGTGATAACGACTGGAAGGGAGCAAGCATCATTTGATTTAAATTCTTCTTTTCAATTCGTTTTGCATTTTCTACATAGTTCGTAAGTAAGCTACCGCTATCTTTTTTACTTTGTAGAAAGGTAGAGAATACCCAGTACATGACAACGAATACTACTACAGCTAAAATCGTAGCCACCTTATTCCCCTCTTTCTGTTGGGTTATAATTTGCAATCTTTTCTACACGGGTTGCTAAGAAAAAGACAATTAACATATTTACCGATAACGCGATTTTCCCCATCATAGAACCTGCTAAAAATCCATATGCTTCTTTTGACATCAACATAATAACAATCGGCATAGCGATGACGATTAAGCAGTTCTGTACAAAAGCACGTTGTGCTTGCGACAAACTAGAACGCAATCTTGCCAGGTATAGTTTTTGTTTTTCAAAATCTTCTGCAATATCTAGTAAGACTTGTACTGAATTTGTTCCACCTTCTCGACTGCACACTTCCAACATTTCATGGAAGAAAACCAATTCTCTAAAGTTAAACGTTTCATTGAATCCTCTAAATGCACGATGCATTGTGGTTCCACCTTCTAATAAAAGAGAAACTTTTTCTATTTCTTCTTGAATGCTTTCATGCATCATTGGTTTCACCTGAACTAACACCCGTTTTGCATTGTTACTAATTTGAAGTGCATTTGCTACTGCCTTCATGTAGATAGAAAGACGGTCAATGACAATCAAGTAGTAACGTTTTTTTCTTCGATAAAGAAGAAACCTTGGAACTAAAAATCCAGATAAAACAGTAACCAGTGTAAAAGGATCTCTACCAAAGGAAAAATAGAATACTGCTGCAATACTCATTCCGGAAAGAATCGTATATACCCAGTACATGCTTTTTGTCAATTTCCACTCGTACTTTTGGGCTTCTTGGATAACGGATTGTGGCAAATACATCCGTATCCCTTTAATATCCCTTAATTCCAAGCGCCTTTCTTCTTTCTCGTTTTCTTGTACAAATTGAGAAAGAGCAGAACCCTTAGATTTTGCAAAAAGTAAAACGAGCAATACTACACTAATAAATATCAAGAATATGCATCCATAGGCTAATAAACTATGCATATTGCACCTCCCGTTTTGAAAGGAATGGTGCATAAAGAGCTGGATTTACAGTAGAAGAACGGAATTTCTTCTCCATATCAGCTGATATTCTTCCTGTAATAATATGTTGGCCATGAATTTTCCCTATTCTTTCATTCATTTCATCTTGTTTCTCATATGTTGGCATAAACTGAGACAATGGATTAAACTGTATATCTTCCTGATAATCCAATAGTTCAATCATCTCTGTAATATAACGATTTCCATCATCTTTCTTTTCCAAAAAGACAATTACATCAAATGTCTGTGAAATCAATTCATATAAATACTGGGCATCAATATTCGCACCACTTTGCAGACACATAAGCATTAAACGCCTAACTGCTTCTTTTGCACTTCTTGCATGGACAGAGGTGAAACCAGGATGTCCTGTTTGGAAAAAGTTAATCATTTTTAACGCTTCTTTCCCCCTCGATTCCCCTACAATTAATCGCTTTGGCCCTTGACGTAAAGCATTTGTTAACAATCTATCAAAGTCGATTGTATTTTCTTCTACTTCCGATGCCCTACACTGCATCGGAACAAAATGATGTTCTGGAAAAATGCGATGCAAATATAATTCAGGGTTATCTTCTACTACAAGAGTACGTTCTTTTTTCTTTCCTTTCGGAATGTGAGAAGCAAGATATTTCATAAACTCTGATTTCCCTGTACCCGTAGCTCCAGCAACTAAAATATTCATTTTGGCTTTCACAGCTGCAGCCAAAAAGTTCAACATTTCTTTCGATGCTTGATTGGTAGATAACATCCGCTCTTCAGAAGCACGAAGGTGATCCGCATTCTTACGAATCGTTATCGTTGTTCCGAGTCCCCCAAGTTCATCTAACGCAATATTGATACGTATATACGGAAATACGCAGTCCACATACGGCTTTGCTGTATTTAATGACTCTGATGTACTGTTTACCATCTTATAAGCTAGAGCTTTCACTTCTTCTTCCGTCTCAAATCGGTAAGGAAATGTACATTCTCCCTCTCCAATTTTTTCGTAAATAATTTCTTTTGTGCCATTGATATAAATATCGGTTACATCCTTATCTTCTTTTAAAGGTTCTATAATCCCAAATCCAACAATTTCGTCACACACCATATTTAGCAACTGTTCAGAAGGTACATCTGAAACAACGACTTGATTGCTTAGTAAAAAGCTTTTAATAATTTGCTCCACACCTGTTCTTCTCTCTTTATTCATAAAGGATTCACTTAAGATATCACGATGTTCCTTTACTAAAAATGCACGAATTTCATCTGTAATGTCTTTAATTTGTTGAGCTGTAGTTGTTCCTAACTTTCGAGCTGATTTGGAACGAATCATATAACCAAAGTGATATAAATCCACTCGATTTCTCTTTAAGGTAACTTGTTTTCCCTGTAAATAGCCCCACATATTACCTGCCTCCTTTTTAATTTCGTAAACCAAAGAGACCCTTTTTCATAGAGGATTGCTGGGATGGAATATTAAGACCAGCTGCTTCCATAATGTGATGGACCTTAGCATTAATTTGCGGGGAACCAAATTGCATCCCCCATTCATAACTCGTACGATCTCTGTCATACGGAATTGTGACCGCAATCTTTTGGGAAGAAAGCCTTTCAATATCTTCTACATAGTCCTCATCTCCCATATTTAAAACATGAATCATACAAGGCAATGTTAGCTTTGCTTCTTCTATTAGTTGTAATTCTCTTTTAATTGCTAGCGCACCACGAGGGTTGCCATTTAGCACATGAACAACAATGTCTGATTGGTATAGGATTGGATAACTCAGTATCTCTGATAATTCAGTTGGTACCGATAAAATGATGTAGTCATATTCTGTGTCTACAAGTGATTCGATAAATGTCGTTACAAACAATTCTTTGTTTTGAATCTCAGGGAATTGAGCTAAACTATAACCTGATGGAAATACCAGAAAATCCATTTTATCGTGCAATTTTTGCATCAGCCTTGGATTCACTTTTTTCTCTAATAAATCTCGCTTGGTACAAATATACTGCGAAAGATTATATTCATATTCTTTTCTTACAAGCTCTAGGATATTTTTACTCTCATGACTAAGACCAGTTCCAATTGCAAAACTTGGTCTTACTTGGTCCGCTTCTACATAAAGCACCTTTTTCCCTAGATGAGCTAACTCATTTGCCATCGTAATACTTAATGTGCTTTTTCCTACGTTTTCATTTGTGGCATAAAAAGCAATAATTCTTACTTGCCGATCCATCCTAAAAACTCCTTTCTTACTTAGATCCGTTCAGATACTGCGCTACATACTCTTTTACATTTTTAGAAATTGGATTGGTCGAATGCTTCTCTACATAGTCTAAAATGTTCTTTTGATCAGATATTTGCGAGAATCCTTCAGCTGGTTCTAGTTCTTTCCCTGTTTGTTCTACTTTTTGTCCGACTGCAACAGGAATTACATCTCCAAGTGTTTTTGCACGATTTAAGTATTGAAGCTGTTCAGGTGAAACAGCCAGTGTATATAATCGCGTTACCTTTGGCTTTTGTTTTCCTTCTTGTTCCTCTTTTGATTCTTTCTTTTCTAATACAAATGCATCTTCTGTATTGCTATCCTTTGCAGCCGTAACACGTACACGTTGGAAAAGACCACCGAATACTACCTTCTCATTGTCCCCGTCCTTCACAATCTGCTTAAAATATAAGTCCACATACGTGTTAGGAATGATACTATTACCTGAACTTGTTTCCAAATCAACGAGTAACGGGAATGCAACTTCTCCATCTTTCAAATTTAAAATTGCAGAGTCAGGTAACTCCTCTTTCTTTACTACTTTATTTTTAAAAAGATAGCTATTTTCGGTGATGGGCTGCCCATCATTTGTCCACTTACCTATAACCTCTTTTTTACTTACACGTAATGCATTTGGAGGAATCCCATCACCAGGTAATGTTCGTTCCACTAGCATGTCTTCTTTAATCTCTGTATGCGCAGGTATATCCTTTGCGGCTACAACAATCTTTGTTGGTTTTACTGCATTTTCGACTGCGAAATGATTGTACCCATAGATACCCGCTACTGTTGCAGCAGCTAAACCTACCGCAGCAATCTGCTTCTTTTGAAACTTAGATGGCTTCAATGTTTGTATTCCTCCTTATGTAGCCTTTAAACGCAAAAAAAGGACACACCTATGGCATAATGCGCCTTAGGTGTGTCCTTTTAGCTAATCTAAAGTCTATATGAAAATGTTGGATTTATTTTCTTTAATATTACAATCTTAATATTATGATATATATAGTTTCATGTCAATCATTTCTAAAAAATATCTGTTTTTTCTATTTAAAAACACGTAATCATAAATTAAAAAACCTCCAAAAACTCTGTTATAACAAGGTTTCTAACCTATTAAGCATCCCGAAAATATGTTGTAATTAATCTAAAGCAACTGAATATTCCAAGGTGGTCGGTTGCTATTCTTTCTTTTTCATTTTATGGAGAAAAGAAGTGCTCGCATGGAAATACTTTTCACGACAGTTGATGAAAGAGACAAAATTATTATTAAAAGGAAATCAATTTTGTTCCTGTTTCAAAATACTTTGCAGGAGCATAACCTTTCCCATTCCGATCTTGAAATTCGCTTCCAATATATAACGATACAATCATTGCGATAATTCCAATAAAAATTACACATTTCATACGTTGTTTTTTCTTTTTATCCATTCAAACTTCCCCTTTCTACGAAAAAAGACACATCCCATTAAGGGATGTGCCTTTGGTTTATCCATTCAGCTACTAGTTTAAGAAGGATATCTTATTGTGTCGATTCATCTAATTATACTATATTTTATTCTCATTTCCTATTTCTCATATAATACCAATCTGTTAATTTATAAAGTACATCTTCCTTACCAGCCCAATTCCAACCAACTCCACTTCCTCCAGGGAATGGATCGTCAGGAAATACTCTTCTTTTTATGAAATCATCATACGCAACACCTTTAATCTCTACTTGCTCAATTAAACATAGACTCATTTCATTGATGCCTGCTGGAGCTGTTTCTACATTAAAGGTATATACACCATCTTTTGTCTTCATTGGGGTATACCATTTTTGCCCACCATCAATGATTTTCTCTTGTCCATCCCAGTATAAAGACTTCGTTGGTCTTTTACTATCAAAGACATGGCCCGTTTTCTCCGATAGATACATATTTTTTGGAGAAAAACTTGATATAGAACCTATATTTTTCTTAGATTCTAAATCTTGTTTAGATTTTAATCCCTCATCAGCAAACGGATATTGTGCCGTTGCTTTTGCAAATACACCAGGATAATTTTCATTCCACTGATTTTTATATGTTCCGTTTACTTCATACGAAAACCCATAGCCAGAATGAAACTTAGATGGTGCCAAATTATCTATACTTCCACTTAGTGTTTCATAGAATATTTCTCCCACCGTATCCTCTTTTGACACACGTTCACCTACTGTCTCTACTACACCTTTCACACTCGTTACACCACACATTGCCTTTTCTTTTGAAGGCTCATAGATAGCGGTTTTAATAGGATTATTTTTATACGTAGTTTCCTCTATGTCTATGCGATTACCATCAGGGTTAATTTCTAACTGAATTGTTCCTTTCCCTTTATGTTGCCAGTCAAGGTTCAAGGTTTTCCTTTCTCCCTCAGTTAATTTTACCTTTTGTGATGATACTTGTTGTCCGTTATGTTTTAACACAACTACTGTTTCAGGATTCTTATATTTTTCTTCTAATACATCTAACTTTTTAATTTTATTCTTCTCTTTTTCTAGTTTCTGTCTTGCATTATCTAGCTTACTTGCCGCACTATCTAGTTTATTTTCTTCCCAAGAGCAATCCTTGTCATAGTAGTGGTCATTCCCTTCTGCATCTACTTCATGGATAGGATTACGACGACAATAACTTAGACTAGATTGAGCGCTATCTCTTTCCAATTCAGAGCTATTTACTTCTTGTTGAGACTTATTAATATTGTTATTTACCTTTGCTCTATATTGATCACGCTCTGGTTTAAAATTATCACGTGATACATCTACCCTTGTTTTTATATTCTTTCCTTCTCTTGCTGTTTTTCCTTCAATTCTATCACTAGAAAAGTCAATTTTATATTTAAAGTCATCTTTATCGCCTGGATCTGGGTTAGGTGTTACTTCAGTACCACAGTTACCATCTATGGTGAAATCAACAGTTTCCTCGTTTGATCCCCTCTGAACAGCATCAAGTACTTTAATTCTCGCAGTATATCGACCACACATTTGTGGCTGCCACCTTAGTTCTTCTGACTTAAATTGCCCTGCATCACCTTCATTTGGTTTTTGATTATCTTTTTGTGGAATTGAACGCAGATAATTTTCTTGATGATACACGGTTTCGCCATCTTTTGTAATATCTAACATCCATTTAACTCGGTTCCGTTCTCCAGCAGCTTTTTGATAAGGGTTTACTGTTGTTCCATTAGGATCTCGGTCATTGTATCCTTTATTTTTACTTACATATTCAAAACCGTTAAATTTAAATTTTACGGGTATATCTTTTTTCCCACTCGTAGCTTTAAAATCTTTTATTTGAGGTTTACTTGTACGCACATACCACAAGCTATACCTATTCACACCATCTACACCACTAGCCCCTGCATATCCGCCAGAGAGATAGGCAATGTCTCGTATCCAATAAAACTTTCCTAGAGTTTTATTAGGGCCATCTAATCTTTTAATATTATGTTTCTTCATGTTATTCAAAACAAAATCCGGCTCTCCCCAATATTTATCTTTAACAACAGTTTTTGTAACTCGTTCAACTTCTGTTACCATTCTATCCCCAACTATGACTGAACTGTTGACATACCCATCATTTGAAATTCGTACATACGGATCTGATAAGTCTTCATTTTGAACTAGATTTTCTCTTGGATTTTCCCAATTGAATGATCCATTGTAGACAGCTGGATAATGCAAATCAGCTTTATATGCAAAATCTACTGCTTTATAATCGCTTCCTGGTCTAAGTAAACTACCTTTTAATTGCAATTCATCAGATTTTAATAGCGAATTTTTACTACCATCGAAAAAAGGTATGTCATTATTCGATGCACTTGCTACTGACGGCAATGCTAACATTAAAGAGGTACAAGTTAAGAACAACCTATTTCGCATTCTCATAAAATTCTCCTCCTTAAACGCAAAAAAGGACAAACCTGTACCTTGGTAAGGTACGTAAGGTTTGTCCTTTACGTATTTATCTTTATATTAATCTTATAAAATTATACAATAATGCATTTCGACTGTAAACACTAAATGATTACTTAGGCTCTACTTCTACATACATCATGTGTTCTGCTGTAGAGTGACCTACACGAATTTTATATTTACCTTTTTCATAATTATTAATCGCTTGAGCATCTACTGTTTCCTGGATTTCTTTATCTAAAACTAAAGCTGAATTTAACATAGCAACCCATTTTTTAGCTAATTCAATAGTCGCCTCATTATTGTCTAGGAAAATAATTTTAAAATCATCTTCATTATTTGCATCAATGTAAACTTGAGCACCTATTGTACCTGCTGGTAAGTACATATTCTTATCAAGTATTCTAATAGTTCCATTTAAATCTGCATATTTAAGATTAGTGCCGTGTTTACTATTCACACTCTTAATAAGATTTTGCGCTTCTGTAGAAATAGATTTCTGAGCAATTGGATCGTTCATAGCAACTGGATTATAAGTAATATCTTCTGTAGTTAAACCTTTGTCTAAATTCGTTGGTAAATTAATTTCTGGTTTTGTTTCAGGTTTTGGATCTGGCTTCACTTCTGGTTTTTCCTCTGGTTTTGTTTCAGGTTTTGGATCTGGTTTCACTTCTGGTTTTTCCTCTGGTTTTGTTTCAGGCTTTGGATCTGGCTTCACTTCTGGTTTTTCTTCAGGTTTTGTTTCAGGCTTTGGATCTGGCTTCACTTCTGGTTTTGTTTCTTTTTCAACTGCATTAATAGAGTTATATAAGAATTGACTATACGCTTCACGTGTTACAAACATTTTTGGAGAATACATATTATCTCCTGTACCAATTGTAACCCTATTTTCCTCTAATGCACTAATTGCACCGTAAGACCAAGAATTTTTATCAACATCTGCAAATTTTGTTGTTTTCGTTGCCTTAAATTTAAAAGCATTTGTAAGTACTTGTGCCATTTGTTCACGAGTTAAAATATCATCTGGACCATACTTCCCATCACCAAATCCATTTACAAGTCCTGCTTTAGCAAGTGCTAAGATTTCCTTTTCAAACAAATGTCCTTTAATATCAGTAAAAGGATTTTTGAAGCTAGCATCTGCATCTGCTGGTTTTACGTACATATAAATCATACGAGCAACTTGCCCACGAGTTACATTGTCACCAAAGCCAAAGATATTATTTCCGTACCCTTGCACTACTTTACGATTTGTTAAATCATAAATTGCTTTTGTAGACCAGTGATTTGCTGGAACATCATTGAACTTTAGTGAATCTGTGTTATCAGCCTTAGCAGTAAATGCTCCTGCTCCTAGTAATGATGTACCCATAATTGTTAATGCTGTTGCTGTTTTTAAAAATTTGTTAGCCATTGTTTGTTCCTCCAAATATATTAGTTTTTCATAGATTCTTTTATTGTACCTAATTTAAACGTAAAATCCAGATAATTTAACATATAAATTAATTAATTAATTTTTTTATAACTTCTGTTCTATATAGGTATATTTTCCTGGCAAAAAAACTATACTTTTCAGCATAGTCTTTTATAGTACAAATCTTAGAATTTTCATTACTTAAAATATACTTGTCCCAATCCCTCTTTACTCGCCCATATCGGAGCTTTTATGCCATCTACACCAATCAGCTTAAATATGAAGAAATGGTGTTCTGCTTTCACCTTAAAAGAAAGGGATTGATTATGATCGATGCGTCCCTTTGTATACTCATACTTCCATCCATCCATCTTTTCTTCTTTCATTCTTTTCTCTATCCCAGGGACTAAATCCACCCTTTTTCCATTATAATCATATTGAAATCCACCCTTATTTTCTGCGATTTCTACTATATCAGCAGCAAAGTTATGTGCTTTCACTAACTGTATTCCATACAAAACGCCTTCGGGTAAAAGGCTAATTAATAATAAAGAAAAGGTAAGGAATAGAGCCGTAGTTACTGTATTTTGCATTTTTAATGCACCTACTCTTTTTCTTTATTTTACGTTTCCACCTAATTGTTTTTCTTTTTCATTCGCATCATAAATAATAATACTTCTCGCTTTACTCTTTATCGTTTCTTTTTTTTCATCAAATTGCTTAAAATAACTAGCAGCTTCTACATCACCTTCGACAGCAATCATTGCTGGTTTTTCCTGTACATCATGTACAGTGAAGTTACGTTTTGAAGCGGGATCTTTAAAATCCGCATTACCGTTATACGCCTTTTCAAACTCTTGTTTCGCTTTTTCTGGATCAATAGCTATTTCTTCTTCTGCACGCAGAGTACCAACTTTTACAGACTTAGCCACAGCTATCTCGCCTCCCCTTTCTAAAGACGATTTATTATCAGTATGTGTTGTATCTCCAATCACCATATCAGTTACAAAGAATAGACAACCTACAAATAACAGCAACATACTTGCTGCAACAATAAACTTTTGCATTCCTCTTCATCCTCCTTAACTTTCAGACTTTCGAAATCGAAATCCGCTTAAAATAGAACTTTTTTTGGGGTTCAACAATTGATTTGGCAGCAATAACTCTGCTATTTCCTTCATTATTCCTTCTAACTCTTTATAATAGTTGCGACTTGATAGTAACGTACTACTATTCAATTGTGACTCGAACACATCTTCTATTTCATATGGTGGTAAAGCAGTTAATACCTTATCTCCAAAGCATTCTTCTACTATTTCATGCTTTAAAAGTACAGGAGAAAACTTATTCCCAATGATCCTCACTTTCTCTAAACCTAAGTAAGAAACGAGCTTTCTCTCTTTTTGTGTAAGAGGATGCGCTATCTTTAGCAATTGATGCAGATCTGGTTCCGCTACAAAGAATATGTAATCCGCCATTTCACATATCTCATGGTATAAATCTTTATCCCAATCGCTCCCTGCATCAATAATAGATATAGGTGCTTCTTGGTTGGCCAATAAAACCTTAATAAAATGGTCGAAGTCCTGCTCTGTTTCGTTTTTCAGCTCTTGGTCAACTATAGGATTCTTTACAATATAATTTATTCTTCCTTGCTTCCATTTTGGAATTAATAATATATCAGATTCCTTCTGTAGCATCTCTTTATATCGCTGCAACATAAATTCACTACGATAGTTTTCTGGCGCTTCTGTATATCCCTTTAATAACGGATACGTATAACCATCATCATATAAGTTCTCTATATAATTCACATCAATCTGTAGTTCATTTAAGTAAGCGGCTAAAAGATGTGAAACAAAAGTGGCACCACTTCTCCTGTTCATGCTGGCCACAACAATTGTTCGTCTTGGAATAGCAATACCAATTTGTTTTTCATATACTGGCTCAAAAGCCAATTTATACTGTTTTTTAATAATTGGCGCTTTTGACGTTTCCTTCTGAATAGACTTACGATTTTGTTTGTTTTTAAATAGTTTATTGGATTTAGAAGAAGGTTCATTTTTGCCACCTTCCTCTAATTCACTTGATACTTTCTCTTCTTCCTCATCAACAAGAACCTTGGGCACCTTTGTTTGTTGCGGTGCTTGACTTGTTCCTACAATTTCCACTACATTTTTAATATCCGATTCCTGTAGCAGCTGCGGGATGACTTTATTATCAATGTCAATTTTACGAGAGTTAAAAATGTCATAGATACCTAGATAAATCAGTTTCGCTAAAAATTCATCATTATTTTCACGCTCTGTAAATACTACAATGCGAATATCCCGCTGAAAGCGAATGTCTCTTAACTTCTGTAAAATAATTAATTCTCGCTTATCTTCGTGTCCCGCATCAATATTTAATCGTTTGTCATTAATACATAGAATATCAGGTTGCTCCGTATCTAGAATTTCATCTAAATACTTTATGTGCATGACATCACTATCAGCCACTTCAAATCCTGCACCAACAAAATCCTCACGTAAATATGCCGTATACACAGTATCACTAATAGCTAATACAATCTTTTTCATTATGAAAAACTCCTCTTTGATAGAAAATCACTTTAAAGTAATAGCATGTTTTCAAAAGGCACTTTTGTTGCGTTTTGTATTTTTGTTAATAGTTCGGTGAGAAGTGATTCTATTTCAAATCCCTCCAAATTACATGGCATATTATCAATAAGGTTGTATTTGACTCTAACCTCTAAACGATCCTCGATTTCTTCTAACGGTACCGCACTAAATAAACTTTGTTCATATATAAATCCATCTCGAAGATTTTTTTGTATTTCTGTCTTGTCTTTGTAAACAATGGTTACTTGTGCTAATTCAATAAAAGGGTTATCTAAAGTTAATTTCGTATTCCAGTTTAGACTCCAGATTTCACAACGACCGTCTGCATGCACAACATTAGCAGCTACAGATGGAGTAATTGTAAATAAACGATCTACTGGAACATTTGTAAATGTAGTTGTTTTTCCTTCTACTACTTTCAGTCCTCTTTCCTCACGTTCATGCTCAAATGCAATTTCCGCACCAAACAATGCAATTTCACAAAACACTTGCTCCATTATGGGTTTAATGCCTTCATACGTTCGAACAGCAAATACACTAAATTCTTGTGTTTCATCCGTTCGAACTAATTCATAAATGCTAAATTCCGCTGCATTTACAATTGCAAAAGGAATATCTTGTACAAAATTAGGATTTGTAAATAGCGAATCCGGAATCACTGTCTCTGGATGTTTGAAAAACTCTAAACCAAGCTGATATCCTTTTAGAAATGCATTCTTAGCAGCAGCTGGGAATAATGTTTCAAATCTTTTGAGACTGCTTTTAAATTGCTTCTCTTCGACCTCGTTATTAAATTCTCTATCTTGTAAAATGTTTACACGATCAGCAAGCAGTAAAAAATAGTAGTTAATAAGAGAATTAATTCTCTCCTCAAAAACTTGATTATCTTTACAATATTTATCAAATCTTCTTTTACTTTCACTAATAATTTCATTCATTCTTTAATACTCTCCTTATCATTTTCTAGTTATTAAATAAAAAAAGACACACCAATGGCAGGTATATGCCCTCGGTGTGTCCGTTTAGCAAGAATTAAATATCTCTCGATTCGTATATTAATTTTAAACAATAAAACTTATGTATAAGATTATCTCTATAATATCTAAATGTCAATACTACTTCGCAACTATTAATTAAACTCACAAAAATAATGCTTCTAATTGATTAACCTTTTTCTTTTTTTGCATATGTCATTTAATCACCTAATTCAGCTAATACTATTAGTATATCTAAGTACAGGGTTTTCATACCAAAATTTCGATTTATATTTACAACTAAATTTCAAAAGTAAAAAACCATTCATTTAATATATTCCTTACTTAGAGAACTTTAGATACAAAACAATCTTTATAGTACTCATAGCATAACTAACAGCAAACAACTAAAACATATTAATGTTATGTAAACAGTAAGGTAGTACAAACACGTTCAGTTGACATTGATATGAAATTACATATTGAGAGATGAATATAAGTTAAACTAACCCATCCAGTTCATACCTAAGCCAACTTATTAATTACATATTTCGCAAACAAAGATTATAAAATAACTTTTGAGTTCCTAATTTAATTATTAGACAAAAAAGCATGCAAATGATGAATATACATCCATACCATGTTTTCCTCGTAAGAATTAAAATGACTTTTAGTTTGCGCATACTTAAATTTGAATGATGTACAAAATCATTTCTATTAAAGCTAAGTTTCAAAACCATTTCTTCCACTCAAATACTATAAAAACTACAATCTATATTTATAGATTATAAAGATATTAGCTGCACTTTTTATCATAAAAAAGAACTCATACTTATAGTATGCCCAATTAAATAAGTCTTATACCTGAACATTACAACTGCTATTTATAACTAAATTTCAAATATGCTACACCATTCTTTTTATAAACCTCCTTGATCAAGAAGGTTTATAAGAAAATCTATCTCCATTTAATTTTCAACACAATTTGAAGTACACAACCCAGACGTGTTAATGTCATATAAACAATTAACTAACACTAATACCTATGATTGAGATTGACATATCAATTGATATTGATATGAAATGAAACAAAAATGTGTAGATGTTAATTTCATATCAATATTTAAGATGTTATATCACTCTGATGATACCCAGATATAAATCAACGCAAAACTATTTGGTAGATCTACATTTAAGTTAATGGAATGTAACAACTAGCAAACCAGCACATGCTATATTTTATTACCAATTACTTTTATTAACTTTTTAAGGGGTTTAAGTCATAAACACCCATTAGAATAACTAGTATCTCTAAGTCTAAATGGTAGTTTCTATCTCTGATCGACATGACATTAACAATTAGGATGATCCGTCCTTAGTTTGAGTAGCTTTTGTTAATGTTATACAAACAATTAACTAACACTAATGCCTATGATTGAGATTGACATATCAATTGATATTGATATGAAACGAAAAGAAAATGTGTAGATGTTAATTTCATATCAATATTTAAGATGTTATATCACTCTGATGATACCCAGATATAAATCAACGCAAAACTATTTGGTAGATCTACATTTAAGTTAATGGAATGTAACAACTAGCAAACCAGCGCATGCTATATTTTATTACCAATTACTTTTATTAACTTTTTAAGAGGTTTAAGTCATAAACACCCATTAGAATAACTAGTATCTCTAAGTCTAAATGGTAGTTTCTATCTCTGATCAACATGACATTAACAATTAGGATGATCCGTCCTTAGTTTGAATGGCTTTTGTTAATGTTATATTAATCTCATAGCGATTTCTTATTTCATGTCAATGTTATCTTTATGGATATTCGAAGTATACTTATCTAATTTTGGTTAACATGTCAATCACATCATCAGGATTATTCTAAATCAAACTTTAGTATCTTAAAAACTTCCTCAAAATTCCCCATAAAATTCTTCGTTTACGATTCACATTTCATGTTAAAAGGTAATCTTTTTAGATCAACATGTAAACATAGGGTTAATATGTCCATTATAGTTAACAAAACATTAACAATATGCGCTTGTGTGTTGTTAGAAGGTTGTTTTAGTGTTGATTTCATGTCAATGTCGCATTTTATATCAATGTTAATTCATGGGCTCAGTTTGTTCTTAAATACTGATAAAGATCGTTTTGTTGATACTGACTACATAAATTTCTATCATGACATGCAATATACAGCTTAAATTGTACATTCTATACTAAATTAATATACATAAGTAGATCCGTAGCAAGTAAATAGGGGGTAGGAACGAACCTCTTCGAAGTATTATGATTGTGCTCCTATATCCTTAAATACCGTTTTGTTTATTGAACAATGCTAAATCTACATTAACATTATTTACTTTTTACTAGTTTTTATACATGATAATTACATTTTGGACGTTACTATGTGTATTTTCCGTTATATACCTGGATTATATCCTTATAACTTATTTACAAAATAGCTTTATTTCCTTATCATTAATATTAAGTAGCCTAATTTGTTAATCTCATAGCAACTATCAGTAGTGCTACTAACATAATATATATATTCCCATTAACAAAACATTACCAATTATACATTTCAAATTGGTAATAAAGTTACTAATTCAACTGAATTTTATACCAAACGTTAATGTTTTGTTAACAAGTATATGTTTACATGTTAATTTCATATTTCATGTAATTCACTGGATTGGTAGGAATTTTTACAAATATTATCGAAATACTAGCTAACATGTTAATTTCAGCTCACATGTTAATTATAATTAGTTGTTTATGAGTTGATTTTTGAGGAGGTAGTTACAATGATTGAGCAAAAAAATGAAAAACAAGACCATCAAATTAACGATGATGATATATTAGATGATAATGTTTTCGAAAAAGCATGGCGGATAACAGAATTCTCAAAACTAGTAGGACGTCATCATAATACAGTTTATAATTGGTTCAATATCCTAGAAGAAAAGGGACTTCATGAAACTTTAAGAACTCAAAATACAAATGAAAAACTCTATAATGCTTTAGACCTTGAAATTGCTCTATTTATAAAGCAGAAAAGGGATGAGAAATGGTCTTTAGATGCAATTATTGACCTTTTACCACACCAGTTTGATTTAAGACCAGTGTCACCAGAACATCAAACAAATGAGGTATCCACTGAATTAAACCTTCAAGCTACTGCAGAAATTATTGAAAAAATGGTAACTAAACAGTTAGAAGAAAAAATAAAACATATTGAATCTCATTATGAAGAGAAGGTGGAGAGTATATTAAAGCAGTTACCACAACCTGAGGATGTAGAAGCGCTAAAATTACGCCAACGCCAAGATAGGCTTGATAATTTTATTATTGAGCATAGAGCACGCCAGGAATTAAGAAAACAAGCAGAGAGCTTATGGAATAATAAACCTGAGGAAGAGCGTACTAGAAAAGCAGGCTGGTTTAAAAAAGAGGAAGATTTGAGTAAAAAACAACTCTTCATAGAGCAGTACATACAAGATAATATTATTGAGCATATAAAATCTCTTATGAATTCAGTAGAATAATAAAAAAGTCTGGAACTTAGTCCAGACTTTTTTATTATTTTGTAGTACCAAACATCTTATCTGGATCTAAAAAATCTGCTAGATCTTCATCTTCATTTGCTCCAGCATTATTATTTTCTTCGTCACTACCCATATCGATAAAATCTCCAAATGCAAAACCTAAATCTTCATCCTCATCTATACTTTCAATCGTACTAATTTGAGACTTTTTATACTGAATTTGGCTTTGTCTTTCTTTAAACTCATTAAATTCTTCAACTAAACCTTTAGACAATCTCGATGGTAATGCATCAGTTTTATAGAACGTATATACACTTCCTAAGAAATCATTCTTACTCACCAAATATCCATTAAAGACTGTGCCATTTATAGGTAAATTATTTGAAACTTCTACCTTAGCGTCATCCATAAAGGAATCATTAATATTCTTTTGCTCATCTAGGATAGCAAGCATACCAAAATGATGTACTTTTGATGCTTCAACAGAACCATCATCGTTCTTCTTCATCAAATCAATTGGGGGATGGAAAGAGCTTCCTCTTAATGATTCTTGAAACATTTCTATAATTGCATGGCTATTTTCTATTTGATTCATATTACGTGAAACCTTATTAATTACTAAACAGCCCGTTTTCTCAAGTAAAATACGTTTAAAGTCTTGAGAATCCAGTATTACAGATGTACCAGATCCATTAGCAGCGGTATTTAACTCATGAATAATTTCACTAATACGTTGATTTGCATAATCTCGTGAATTAGCGACACCCTTTTTCTCATTTTCATTTAATTCCTTAAATTCATCGTAAAAATGCTGGTTATCAGCAAATACTACAAATGCTACACCTTTTGATTTATCATTTGCTAATTTCCAAATTTCCTGTGAAAATTTATTTACTTGTCGTAATACATCAGGCCCATCCGCTCGGACGGGAAGAGTTACAACAATCCCCATTTTAATAAAGTCTTTGCGCTCAATAGCATTTTCAAAGGCTATTCTTGCAAACTTTGCCTGATTCGCCTTAATTTCAGCCATTGGATATAACTGCGCGACCTTTTGTAATTCTTGTCTGATTACTGGCTTGTTATGAAAAGCCGAAAACTCTTCAATAGCCTTAATGATGGTAGAAGTTCCAGTTCCTCCACCTAAACCTGCAAAAAATAAAACAAGTTCATCCGAAGGTCTTACACGTTCAGTAATAAATTCTTTTAGCTTTTCTTTTGCTTCCTCATTTGAATCAAGGACTTTTACTGCACGCTCAGGGTTCTTACCTAAACCGCCTAATTTCAGTGAAACTTGATTACTTTTTGGTACATTTTTTAATTCAGCTAGATCTCCATCATTACTATTTAGTGCTAAGCAATTATATACTGCTGTGCCATCTGTATGTGTATATTCCGCAAATTTATCTACCATTCTAGTACCAGCTTGACCAAAACCGATCATCGTCATTTTAACTGCCACTTCATTCTTTAAGAAGTTTTTTGCCATTATTTTATCTCTCCTTATTTATCTTTTTTCTTTTCCCTAACTCAATCAGTACTTGTTGCCCTCTATAAGTTGAGATCAAAAATTTATATGGGTGCATGGTTTTTTCATAGATTAAAGACATTGATGATAGCGTACTTACACTTATTTCAGCTGAACGTCTAGATATATTCGTACGTTCAACCTCTAATGAATAGGATTTTCCCTTTTTTTTCTTTACTCTCCTATCAATAACTACATTTTCCACTATTTCATTAATAGATATGCCCCTCATGTACTTCGTCTCTTGAAATTGTTTATTTACTATGTTTCCTATGTATAGAAATACACTATAGAGTATCTCATCTTGTTCAAGTATATCAGCAAACATGTTTACTACTTCATCTGCAAACTTGATTGTTTGATATTTTTCACTTAAAACTTCGTTCAAGTTGTCACCCCCTTAAAACACTGGTTAATTATTCCTAGAAACATAGTACATCATTACACGTCGTATATCAAGTCATTATAAATAAAACTTATATACAGGACTTATATATAAGTTTTATAAAGATAAAATTAGAATTAATCTATATTTTATAAGGGTTTAAATGTACGACGTATATATAATGCGTATACATGTTATATCAATCTTAAATTTCATGTGATTTACATTTCAACAAAGATCATTAAAAAATCTAGATTAAAATTTCAAAAAAACGATTAAAAATCGCCTATTTTTTCAATATAAAAATCCAAGAAAAACTTATACATCGTATATATAAGTTTTATATATACGATGTATAAAAAAATGCTTTTATATCAATATTAAAACAAAAATCTTATTATCCAATTAACATAAAAGTTGTATATAAGTCTCTTATATACAACTTTTATATAAGATGTATTTATACAGCTTACATAATCCAGCTTCAATTTTTGTAATTTTCTAACATTTTGTATTGGTCGTGTGTATTTATATTACTAGGGAGATTTCAAGACGTTCTTATAGCAATTCACACTAAGGTTTGCTTTATTAACTAGCTGTTTTAACAGGATTTTTTACTTATAAGACCGCTCATTGTTAATGTTATGTTAATGCACTGTTCTTCACTTAGTACTTGTTCGTTCACATTATTATATATGTTATAAGAAAAATCACCCTCTGTTCCTCATTTGAATTCAATTCCTTGTCAATTTCATTCATTCCTTGAAAACCAGTAGAAGAGGTTGTTAATTTCATATAAACAGCATCAATACCCTCAATATTCAACATATTAAAAAGAGAATACTAAGATAAATCAACTGTGACATTCTAAAAGTAGTAGGCTAACAATCACATTACTACTATGAAAAAGAAACATTTCTTCAAACTAGATTATTAAAAGTGAGATCTCATCTTATTAACATCAAAGTGATACTACATTACAATAAAAACTTTTGTAATGTAGTAGAAATGATGATAGCAATTATAACCTTACATAAAATTAACAATTGGTTAATATTATCCTTTCAGTTAGGATTACTCCTTTTCAACGAAGCAAAAGGGGAAGTAGTTCAAGTGACTAAAACCTATATGTTAAGTACCTGTAGACATATTTCTAACTTATTTTTGATTTGGTAGAAACAATTAATAATATTTATCTAAGTGAATTTGTGATTCTATACAATAAAAAAACAACTAAAAGAAAAATTTGGAATTTTAAATTGAGCCAATATCAGAATTCGAAAAGAGTGCTTCATCACATATAAAAAGTTGAATTTCGAGTTAAAGATAGAGAAAATTACTCTTTAGTATCAATAAGCCTTTTTATAATTCTTGAATAATTTTAATCAATTAAAATAATATTTTTACTATCTAATAAATGTTAGGACGTCATAACATTATTTTATAAATGGAATTTCATTATAACTATTGTTAGGTGTCTAGTAGTAGCTCGTCCTAACAAAACAAAGAATTTAATAGAGCCTTATAAATCAATAATTTATAAGAGATTTATAAGAGTAGTTATCATCTCAACTTCGATGTACAAAATGAGGTATCTCTAAAGATAAAAATCTCTTATTCATTTTTTCTTGTTTTACAACTATCACATCAATGTAATAGTATATTAAAAATAATAAGTATTTAATTTAAGTTTAATTCAATATAAGAGGTGTATGTATTGTCCGGAAAAGTGTATAAATATAGAAGATCAGGTACCAAAAAACATTTTCACTTAAAAGAAGCTGACATATTTGTCTTTACAGTTTTATATTACAAGAGAGCACTTACAACAAGACAAATCACTCAGTTATATAGTGCATTTGAGGGAAGAGAATGTTCTGAAGCTAGCATATTTACAAAGCTTGACCGCTACTCACAATATGGAGCTATGCTAACTAAAAGAATAGATAAAAAGGCTGATAGTATTACGAAACGTGCTTTATTTTCCTTAAAAGAAAAGACAATTAAATTCTTAATGGAAATAGGAAGAATTTCTGAAAAAAGTTCAAAAAGACGTTATTCAAGAGCAACTTCTTTTCACACAATGTGTTCACGTGAGGTCATGATCCGTACTCTTTTAGCGACTACAAGGAAGACACAAACCAATGAAATATTATATAAATTGGATATTCGTTCTTTTTACCAAAAAAATAATGTGAAAATTGAGGACAACCAATTGGCCTTGATTCCTGATGAACATATTTCATATCAAAATAAAAATATCCATATTGAGATGGATATGTGTAAAGAAACCAATTCTACCTTAGTTGAAAAAGTAGGGAAGTACATAGAATATACAAAAAAAACCAATGAAGATGTAACGGTTGTCTTTGTTATGTACGACAAATCAATGTTCCTTGCAGAAGATGCAGAACCGCCATACGTACGTATGAAAAATCTATTATTTTCTATGCGGAAGTATCATGAACTATTAATGAATATACCAAATCTAAATGTACACATTTGCTCATTGAAAGATGCTGGAGATGTTATTTCAGATATCATTCTAGGAACAGACGATAATCAAAACTTGGAACAAGATATTCTTTTTCCTTTATCTCAACGTACAGTAGAAGATGTCAATTGGCGTTACACATTTGTCGAAAAAATTCAAACGTTTAAAGAATCAATAGATGGTGGCCTTCGACGAACATACAGGAGAGATAAAGATTCTATTCAAGATTTCTTTTTTATTTTTGGAAATGAAAATGATTACCGAATGATTGCAAGATTAGATGATGTCGTGTTTTCAAGAAGGGATGGAGATGAAGGCGTTCCGCTTGTAGTTATCTATCCTAAACGTGAAAATCCTAGGGATATTCTACTGATGGATACTTATGATAATGTACTACTTCTATCCATTCAAAATACAAATATAACAACCGATGAACAGATCATGGTACATGCTGCAAATAACGTTAATCCGAAAAGACGTAAACTTGTAGAATTATATTAATCGTTTATTTTTATATACTTTCATATGATTTTATTGATTTTTATTATTTAAGGTGATAGAATAACATTTGAACTAAACACTCAAAACTACAATCAAATCAGAACATATGAAATTAAGGCAAGCGACACACGCTGTTTTTACAGTGGGTGTCGCTTGCCTTTTTTTGTATGGAGAAAGGTGGAAGTGGAAAATGACAATGAACTTACAACTTGCAACAACTACTGGGGGAGTGCTCTCAGCAAGAGAAGCATTTAAAACTCCAGAACTAGTCCTTAAACATATTACAGAAGGGGGAGCTAAATTTTGCGTTTCCCTACAAGATATCAAAATCCCAGGAAAGCCTAATTATTATTGGTACGATGTAATAATTGAAACTGCAACGAATAACAAACTAGAGATAAATATTGCAGTACTTTCTCAAGAAGAATATAACCAATTGTGTGAAGGAGATAGTATTGACTTATATTTAAAACAAACTGAAGATGCAGCGAAGTTCTTTTTAAAAAAATCAAAGGAACAATTCAAGCCAGAACTTCATAATCGTTTTACATTACACCATAAAGCGCAACTATGTCTTTAAAAAGTTGGTGAACCTTTATGGAGACATCTAAGCAAAGATTACCATTATACACTACAATCGCCTTAATTAGCGGATTTATCCTTTCATTTGGATTTGGTGTAGCAAACTACATACAGTTACTCTACTATGCATTTGAACCACCGTCTTATCCTATAGAAATTACATATGTACCACTATTTTTAATGTTCTTCTCTTTGCTATTAGGAGAATTTAGTTTTAGGTTCTACAGCCGTATCCCAGCTTTACAATTTCAAAATGGCAAGTTATTAATTTTAATTGCTTCTCATATTGCAGTAGATATTCAGTTTTTATGGTTTGCAACTACTCCTATCCATGCGAAAGTTATTCCTTATCTCATGAATAAAGCAAAACATGTTAATTTTGGTGAGTATCAAGCAATAGGGGATGTATTAACAGGAAATTTCCATACACTCACCATGATATTTGTATTCTTACCGACCGTATTTATAATTTTGTTTAGTCTTTGGTATAGTGGCCATATTGTCCGTTACAGAGAAGAAATCTTAAAGTGGGTACAAAAATACGAATATAAAAATCATAAGTTGCAAAAGTGGTTTAATAGCCAAGAGGAACAAATATATCCTGATGTTGAGATAGGGCCTCATATTAAGCACAAAGAAATGATTCGAATCAAAGGGAAAGATAGAACCCTAAATGGAATTATTATTGGTCCTATTGGATCTGGTAAGACATCTAGTTTAATTATTCCAATGATTAATCAAGATTTACACTGGATGGTACGTTTTATTAATAAGTTTGAAAATACGTATAAAAAGAATAATTATGATACAGAAGAAGTAAAAGGAACATGTTTAAATGGGATAACTGTTATTGAACCGAGTAATGATTTATGTCAAAAGGTATTTAAGTTAGTACAAGCACACAAAATCCCTGAAAGTTCAATTTATTATATCGATCCCACAAATCCTGATACCAAAAACATTAATATTTTACGTGGACCAGTTGATAAGGTAGCAGAGGTTTTTGCAATGGTTATCCAGGGTTTGTCGGAATCTAATAATGCATTCTTTGAACAAGCACAACGGAACCACCTTAAGCAACATATTTATTTATTAAAACTACATAACCCACAAAAAGATGTGACCTTTGATGACTTAATAGATATGTACGACGATGTAGAACGTGTACACCGTATGCACAAACTATTAAAAGTACAGGTAGAAAAATTATATGATTTTGTTCAAAGTGGTGTTGCTTCACGTGACCAGAAAAACGAATATAAGATTATAAAAGGTATCGATGAATGGTTCGATAATACCATTCGTGAAAAAATGGGTTTCCAAGGGGTACCGGCCGTTTATAAATCTGGAAAATATCGTGGAAAACCAATGCATTATGACCGGGAAGAAGAATATGTAAAAGGTTTGCGTAACATCTTAAAAGATTTAGCCTCAAATGTTTTAATACGACGTATTTTATTTGGAAAATCAGATTTTGATTTTGATGTTCACCTAGAGCAAGGTGGTATTTTACTAGTAAATACAGCCAAAGGAGAACTTGCAGATCTTTCTAATGTACTAGGAAAATTCGTATTACTAAGTATGCAAAATGCTGTATTCCGAAGAGAACCAAATATTTCACCATACCATCATATTATTGTGGATGAATTCCCTGATTATGTTGTGCGCCCGTTCAAAGAGTTCCCTGCACAATCTCGTAAATATAAAGTCATTCTGACAATTGCAAGTCAAACACTATCTCAATTAGCTTTGGATTTCACAGAGCAGTATATGTTTACTTTACTAGGTTCGTTCCGTAACAAGATGATATTTGGTGATGTAACACCATATGATGCGAAAATTTTCTCTGACATGTTTGGTGAAACAGAGGAATTTAAAGAATCGGAATCTGAACAAGGGATTTCTCCTATGCAAGAGAATCCCGTTAGTCGCTTAGGTTCGACATATCAAAAATTAAAAGAAGTCGTTATGTCACCAGGAGATATCATGGCACAAGGTGCCTTCATTTGTGCTGCACGTATTGTACAAGACAATCATGTACAACCTGTACAACAAATTACTAGTAACTTTGTACCCAAAGAGGAATTTTCTCAAGCAATCATTCAAGTAGAGACTAAGTCTGGACAATATTGGGAAAACGAACGTCTTCGATTCATTGAAGAATCTATCGCAAAATCAAATCCTATGAAACATGTAGATGCAAATAATATAAAACAGATAGAATCATTTCCACCTATGCATGGTGATAAAATAGGCCAAAACAATTCCATAGAAACAAACAATAAGAACCAACATATTGTAGAGTTGGAGAATTATAAAGAACACAAGTCCGAATATGAAATAAACACCGTAGAAAATGTAACTTTTCCTGATTATTATACGGCTGTCAGTCAACAGGGACATGTTATTGAAGAAACTGAAAATAAGTTGTATGAAGAAATTAAGGCATTTGTGATCGAATCACAACAAATCTCGCCATCTCTTTTGCAAAGAAAATTCAGAATCAGCCATATAAAGGCTGTACAATTTATTGAGAAGTTAGAACACAATCAGGTTGTGAGCACTTACACTGGGAATAGCCCTCGTAAAGTTTTAATTTCAAAAAATAATAGTACGTCAATATTATCAAAGGATTCTCAAATCAATACGACTCTTTCATCTAATACAGATTTAGATAATACGACTTCACGAGAAAATAGCATTCCAAACGAAGAGACAGAGGCAAAGCAAGAAGAAACAGGCTTCTTTAAAGACATCCTATATGATGATGTAGTAGCCTTTGTTAAGGAATCAGGGAATGCTTCTATACATGCACTACAGAAGGCATTTAAAATCAATTATACACGTGCTTCAAGATTACAAGATGCCCTACAACGGAATGGCGAGCTGCCGAATATAACAAAGGAGACACATATGGAAATTGTAAGTCCTAAAAAAAATATGGAGCTAGCAGAACGGAAGAAAGAGGTATCTAATACTATGTTGGAACCAAAAAGGGATATAGATTACCCAATTCATTTAGGAATTCCTGTTGAGACTGATCCATTGCAAAAAAAGCTTCTTACAGAGGGACTTATAACTACAGTATTAGAGGAAGCAAAAATAGATATGAAAACTAATTTGAAACCAGCTACAAAAACAGTTAATCCCACTAAAGAAAATAAACTTGATGAAGAGGTTGCAAAAGTTTACGAATCTATTAGCATTACTGTTCATCAAAACTTACAAAAGAATATCGTGGAGAACACTAGAACTAACGCAGAGCAGCCTGAATATAAACATATGGGCTATACAGAACGACAAAAGGACTTAAAAACCAAACAAAAAAATAATTATAACAATACGAATTCACTACTTAATAAAAACCAGCACCAAAAGAAAAATACATCTAATGTAATGAGTAAGGAATTAGATGATTTTTTTGATTAATACCTATAGAAACCTAAAATAACTTTTTATTCAAGATTATATTTTCAGGGAAAATCTAGCTTAAATTAGGAGGAAAGGTTAGATATAGTATTTTAACTTTTCCCTTTTCAAAAAATAATACTTGCACAAATTACATAAAAACGTTATATTTTAATTAATAATTATATAAATAAAACATGACTTACGTGAAGGACACACCTTACGTACCATTCCAACGGTACAGGTGTGTCCTTTTTTACGTTCTAGGAGGAAAATATAATGGTTGAAGATAAGGTAAATACTCATATTACAAAAGAACTAGGGATGGCATTTGAACCGGATAACACGCTAGAGGACATCTTTATAGAATCAACTTTCAATCAATTTGAAAGAATACGTGAACATGAATTAGAAGCATTAGCTCGTATGAAACGTGAACGTACTGTAGGGAAAGGCTTAATTACCATAGTATCTGAAAAATTATTCCCAACTAAAAACGGGACATCTGAGCGGATACAAGTGCTCACAATGCAAATTGGTACTCATACGACAGCATATTGTCCACTTACAGAGGCAGGTATAAATATTCCTAAAAATCCTCAATGGCTGATAGGTAAAACAAAACCCGTTATTATTGAGCATTTCCAAAAAACTGAGGAAGGGAACTTTGCTGTTGTATCTATCACTGCAGGAGAACTTGCACTACAAAGAAAATTATATGAAGAAATAGTAGAGCAAGAGGGGAATAAAGTATATACAGGAACAGTTTCTGGACATATTCCATCTGCACAAACTATTCTGGTTGAAGTTCATGGTGTAACAGTAGGAGTAAGATACTCGCAATGGTCTCATTCATTCGTTCGCTCGGCGGATATTATTATTGGTGATGTTGTAGAGCTTATCATCGATAAAGTAGTAGAAAAGGATGGGCGCTATGAGTTTAGAGGAAATAAAAAGAAACTAGAAACGGATCCAATGGAAAAACTATTAGAATTAAACAAACGACGTGACCGCTTTGTAGGTAAAATTGTGGGTGTAGATGCTATTGCTGGAATTTTCGTAGAGGTTGCACCAGGTATTCAGTTTAAAGGACTAAAAGGTCGAAATCTGGAAAATCCAACCATGGATGACGCAATAAACCAAACAATTGTTACATGTGAGCTGCTTAATATTGATGCTAAAAATAGAAGAGGAACAGTACGTATCCTAAATTATCCGCAAGGCCAAAGTAAAAAATCTAATTCGTCAATTTACCAATTTTAATGGATGATTATGCATACAATAGAGAAACAAATGTCTACTTATATCCCTTCTATTCCTCATTTATCAAGTGAGGATGCACAAGGACTTCAAATATATCGAATACATGATTTGGATAAAACCTATGTATTCCACTCTTATGACGAATTAGTTAAGTTTAAGCAACTTTTAACAGAGGAACAATATGCTATACTCAATTTTATTGGTGTTCATACATCCGTTCGGTTTAATCATTTATTATATCTATTCAAGAATAAATTTTCGCGGAAGAAAATTAATAATGCACTTCAAGGATTACTTTACTATCAATTTATCGAAAAATGGCAAGTAGAAATTTTTGATATGGAAATCTTTGAAGAAGCATATACCTTATCCAACAATGGATTTAAACTACTAAAATACTGGCAAGGAAATATGTTCTTCTTTGCCCCAGAGCGTCTTGACAATCATGGTAAATATATTCACCTGCGTTATTGGCATGATATAGACCTACTTTGCCATTTACGCTATGCTCCTTCATTTTTAGGGCATATTATGCATCCATCTATTAGTAAAGGGGTTTTTACTCCTTCTTTAGGTTTTATAGTAAATGGAGGAAAAGAACGTAAATTTAATTTTGTTGTATACTCCACCTTATTATCTGATCAAAAGGATCGATTAAAACGAATAATTGCTAGATGGAAGACTTTTGTAGAGTCAGGAAAAGATGTTATTATGCAGGACTTAGGGAATAACCCTACAATCTTAGTTATTTATGTTTCTACTAAAAAACAAGCAAAGCAAATTAATAATGAACTATTACTTGATTTAATTCCTGGTAAAGTATTGTTATGCATAGGGGAATCTTTACATTTTCAAGGATTACAACACGCTTTTTATCAACCTCTTGCAGAAGGGGAGATCAAACAATTAGATACAAAGCTATTTATAGAAAACTAAGCCACCATACAAGCTTTCGCTTTAAAGGTGGCTTGTTTATTTTATAATTAGCTTGGAGTATTCAAAAAAACTTAACAAAATTAATAATCCTATATCTACCTCTATACAAAGCACGGATTTTGCGAAATAATATTCTTTGACACCTGTTAATAAAATAACATTATATACAAATATAGTTATTTCATTGGAGGAATATAAAAGAAAGGAGTACTATATTGCTACGTATACAAAGAGGGTACATGTACGATCCTGATGATAATGAGGTAATAGTAAATGAAATTTTCTATGATGGTACATCAGAAAAAAAGTTAGGCAGTAAAATGGGTGTATTTGATGCAGTTAAAGTACCTGTTGCTATTTTTCAAAAGGTCCAGGAAAACGAAAGTATGACCTATATGGAAAGTGTTGAAGTAGAAGAAAAAAATATTAAGGAAATACTTTGTTATTTAGTTCAAAATCAAAAGCCAGAAAAGCTATATTTTGAAATACAGTACATGAAGTAACTCCAGGGACTGAATATAAGAGGGGATTTATAGCAGGGGATTCAGTGGCATTATTATACAATACATGTGGGATCTGCATATAAACTTCCTTCTTATCCCTGTTCTATTGAAAACAATTGAATATAATATAAAAATGGTTTAATATAAATCTATATTTATTGTTTAATTGATTCCGTCTATTCCCACACCCTATGTGTTGTGGTTGAGTTTTAGAAACAAGTTGTATTCTTGTTTCAATTATGAAAGGGCTTCTTTGAGCCGATTAGTGTATATATAGCTTATTTTGCTATGCACATTTTAATCGACTTGAAGAAGTCCTTTTTGTGTTGTCTTCGAGTTAGGAATCACTTATACATAAACCTTCAGGACTAAAAGTATGCTAAATGAGAAAACACATATTTTGTGCTTTTTGTTTAATTTAGAGGAGAGATTATATGAATTTTTACAGAGTATAGCTTGAACTACTCACCACTTAACGTCCTAACGGACTGTTTGAAGTGGGAGATTCCTGCGAACACCGATGCATCCACGAGTTATCTTAGCAGGCTCTACCCGCAGTCCCTACGGTGAGAACATAAGTATCTTGTACGCTGACTCACCACACTACCTACTTTAGCTTGGTTTTCGCAATTTTGAGAAGCGTGGGGCGATAGAATGTTGAAGATTTTACGGTTGCAACGTTTTTCTGCAACCAACCTGTACAAGTAAATGATAGCAAATATGTTGGCTTATGCCAACCGACATTCATCTCACACCTTCACATTTTTGAGGAAGGAGTCTTCTGTCGGAAAACGATAAAAAAAATATGGATGAAACGCACATATTTCGTGCCTTTTATTTAAAAAAGAGGATATTTATGATGAAATATGAACATGCAATTACTTTAGATAAGTCAACATTATCAATAGGGGAAATGATTTAAAACTTTCAAAAGAAAAAAATTAATTACCACGTTAAAAGTTATGAACTTACTATCTATAAAATCAAACCTTTATCGCTCCTTTATACTGTTGGAAATTCCAACAGTTTACGATGAAGTAAGATAATAAGTATCAATTCATAATGGCATCCGAAAGAGAAGAACAAAGGAATCTAAATATGTAAAGTACTTGTTGCAATGCTAAAAGCACAAGAAATTAGAATATGAAACTTGAGAGGAGTTATATAATATGATTACAGTTAATCGAGGATACATATATGATCCAGATGATAATGAAGTCTTAATTACCGAAATTTATTATGAAGCTGCTACAGATACTAAACTAGGAAGTAAAATGAATAACTTATCTTACTCAGACATTCCTAATGAGATTAAAGAAAAAATAGAAGCAACTGCTTCATTATCCTATGTGGAAAGCATTGAGATGTCTCAGCCATTAGCTGTCGTATATCAAAATGAAATTAACATGTATGGAAAACCAGAAAAATTATACTTTGAGTATACAAACATTTAAAAAGAAAAAAGACATTGAACAGTTTGTTTCAATGTCTTTTTTCTTTTTAAACTATAGAGGAACAAATGGTTAAGGTTTTGTTTGGCATTCTATAGTATTTTAGGTGTGTTATACTTATATTTATAAATTATAATATTTCGTAGAAAGCTAGGTTTGTTTGCTACTATTCGATATATATAACTGGAGGAAGAATTATGGTTTTTTTTAAAAGATAGTATGTGGTGTTTGTGATAAAAAGGTTGGTTTAAATCGTTATAAAATACTAAAATCTGATGCATGGATATGCCCAGATTGCTTTCATAAAGCAGGTGGCTTGGGTGTTGTAAGTGTAAGTACGGACACTATCGAAGAATTGAAAGCTACAATCGATGCAAAGATAGCAAAACTTGCTGAGGATCCATTGTCATGCGCTGAAGGAATGTATCAATTCTGTATAGATAATAAATTCGGTTCTGGCTTTAATGAAAAGTGGGCTGTAAAACACTTCAAGGTACTAGAAGATAACTTGATGAATGGCGAAAAAATTCATATGACTTATATCGGAATGCATGATTATCAATCTACAACAAAGCATGATGGTAATTATGCCTACGCCATAACTAATAAACGCATTATGTTTGGACAAAAAACAATGGCTGGTGAAAAATTCAAAGCAGTAGATCATGAAAAGATAAATGATATATCTTTTGAAACAGGGATGTTGTTCGGCTTTCTAACAATTGATACTCCGCAAGAAAAGATCAAAGTTGCGTTAGATAAAGATTCAGCAAAATCCATTAATAATCATATTCATCAAGTTCTAGATACTTTAAAAAGCAAACCTAATGAAACTCAACCACAAGCAGTATCTGCTCCAATATCAACAGCAGACGAATTAAAGAAGTTCAAAGAGCTGTACGATATGGGCGTTATTACAGAAGATGAGTTTAACGCCAAAAAGAAGCAGTTGCTTGGTATATAAATACAAGATAAACAAGGCAAGTATATTAGAGGGAAAAAGACATTAAACGTATTTGTTCAATGTCTTTTTTATTACACTGCAGAGGAGCAAGTATAATAAATATTGTAAATAAAATAGAAACTGCACCCTATACGAATTATTGGCTAACCTAGAGTTTCTTTTTAGATGACAGTTTATTAAATTTTTAGCGATAAAAGCCAATAATTTAAAATTGAGACATCCTATTTCTTATAATCTCACTAATAATTTTTGTTACCTAGGACAAGGATACCAAGGTGCTGAGGAGCTACTAAGAAAAGGACGAATTTGCCCAAAGTCATCATAAATATTGCGTGGAACAGTCCACGTGTGCGTGACAGGATAGTTCTTTAACCTACAATCAGATGATACAATATCCCGCCATCCAGTTAGGAACCCTCCATCTTTGGTTAAATAAAGAATCTGAAAAACCGGATTCCACACTACTTCCCCCAAGAGGGTCCTGTTGTTATTTAGAATGTATGAAAAACTAACTTGACTACTCTTATCAGAATTTAGCACAACTGAACCAGTAATGTTAGATATAAGAACATCACTTTTATCCCCAGTACTACTGTTGAATACAATCCAGCCTGGATCAAAGTATGTTTTAGTTAAGCGGTTATTATCCGCTTCAGCAATTCATAAGACTGTTTCTTTTGGTTCAAATCCCATAAAATATCCCCTCTTACCCAATTATATACTCATTGCATGAATGTATTTTTGTTCTAGTAAATTGTATTTAACTATTTTTAAAGATTAGGCAGTATTACTACTTTACTTAAATCTAAAGTACATAAATTGTCATGAACGAATTATTATTTTGAAGGAGATGAAATATTAATGCATATAGTTCCGTGTTGTCATCTACAGGTATATACATCAATTACACCAAATCCTATGCAGTATATTCCATTTGGGTCATGGGATAATTTTGTACAGCTCAACCCGCAACCACTACCTCCTGGTATTTTTGTAGAAATTAATCCACAGCCACTACCTCCAAGGTATCATTATTAAAAATAAAAGCTTTCTAAAAAACTTAAATTACAGAGGAACAAACCACTCTATTACACGTAACCCGACATTTAACTTTCACTTACCTTTGCACCATTACCTCAATTTCATTTTTTGTTCCTGGTTTTCTTTTTCTTGCTAAGGGGTATTTTTTAAACTTTTCAAATTGTAAGAGTGAATAAATGTAAGAGATGCTCTTAATTATAAAAAAATATTTTAATTGTTTCCCGTTAATTATCTAAAAATGTCGAAAATTTTATTTTGATTTACATATATAAAATAGCGATAATAATTAAGTATTCCCAAAAATAATAAAACACTTTATAAGGATATTCTATATGTTCCTACTTTTAGGGAACTAGATTAGCAATCACGCAGCATATAATACTATACGCTATGTGATTTGATGTGAGATGAATTTTTTAGTAGACGTCTAGTAATCTTATATAAGTTATGTTTTGGTTTTAAATTACAAATACAAGGGGAGAAAAGTCAGAATGCAAAAGAAAGTCGCATTAGCATTAGCATTAGCAAGTTGCATTTCTTTAGGACAAGCTATACCAACTTCAAAAGTTTTCGCTGAAGAAAATCAATCTGTAATTCAAAATGACAAAGAAGTTCAAAAAGAATTACAAAAGAGTTGGGACGGTAATACAACGAATCCAGATAAAGAAAAAGAAATTAAATTACAACCTGGAGAAACTGCTCCAATTCCACATTGGGTAAAAGAAGTAGAAAAACAAGATAAATCATTTAAAAAATTTGGCTTAGCTGCAACAGCAACTGAGACATCTTTTGTAAATCAACTTGCTTATATGTCTAAAAGAGCATATGATACGCCTTCAAAAGATAGTTTTATCGAAGGTGGATGGCAAGTATATGACACTTATTCAGCATCCAATTCATTAGACGTAGTTGTATATAGAAAAAAATATATTGAAGACTATGATAGAGGATTTTATGGGTATACCTTTGCATTCAGAGGCTCTCAAGAAACGTTGGACTTTGTAATTGATGTTGCACAAGTAGCTGGGAATGTTGGAGGATTACAAGCTCAATCAGCTGTAGATTATGTAAAAAAGATAATTGATAAAGATCGGCCAAAAATGCATCATGTTTATTTTACAGGACATTCACTAGGTGGATATTTAGCACAATGGGTACAAAGTGAAATGATTGACGGAACGATAATTAGTGGTCCATCTTATACTATGACATTCAATGCTCCGGGTATTTCTACAGGTATCAATTTCCTTGATCCGTCCTATACAGCCAAAGCTTATAAAAAAATTGCTAAAGATAAAGTAAGCGCATATGATGGTTTTATCGATAATTATCGTATTGAAAATGATAAAGTCAGTCTTTGGGGAGATACTTTAGGAAAACTTTATACTTATTCTGCTAAAGGTTCTGGCAATCCATTATATTATCATGGTATAAACCGTTTTCTAGAACTTGGTTTGTAATAATAATTGAAGAAAGGCACTCGTGAGAGGGCTTTTTCTTTATATTTAAACTATATATTTTCAAATAACTATAAATAAAAAATTCAAGTATAATCATAAATTCTATACTCTAAGGTGATACAGAATTTCATGCAAACTAAGAGGACAATTTAAAATGCCAAAAGATTTAATCTAATTTAGACAGGAGTAATATTATGGAAATGATTAGATTCTATGGGTTCTTACTTCTTATAATAGCTATTACAATATTCCTATTCAAAATGGCGACATCACCGAAGATTAAAAGTAAGAATCTGTCATTTATTATGATTAGTTTGGGATTAAATGTGTTTATAAGTCCATTATCTCTTTTTATAGGTTTAATGGCGACAGATTCTCCAACGAACGATATATTTGATTTCTGGAAAGGATTTTGGCTTATCCAGATAATCCCGTTCCTGATGTTACTTGCAGGAATTATTAAGTGGATTATCTACAAAAGAACAAAATGAATAGATAGAGTGCTAGGAGCATCTCTGGTTTCAAATAAATTAAAGGTTACTCTTGAATTTATTACGCTAAACATTTATATTTTAACCCCGTCCTAAATTTAGAACGGGGTTATACTTGTTTTAGCTTTTAAAATTTCCGTAGTCTTTTTACAGTTGGATAGATTAAAACACCTTTGGTTATATTGTTTTAAACGTGCTGCAAATATCGGAAATATCTTTTTAGGGATATCTTGGTTTTGAACCCCATTCTACTTACCAATTCATCTTCATTTAATTCTTGCTTAATAACACTGTGAATAAATCTGTTCCTCATTTGCTGTGCAGAAACACGTCTATTGAACTCTGCCCGTTTCACCTCAAGCCGTATCATCTTTTGTATAACAACCTCAGACAAAGTCTTAGGCGCATCATTTTCGTAAACCCATCGATATAAGTACCTCCATTAAAATCAAATGCCAAAAATAGGGGATTATTTGTGTGTTGTCGAGGTCTTACGGGTTCAGGCCTAGTCGAATAATATTTGTAAACTTGCTGTGTATCTTTAACTGTTAAGAAGACAGATCTAGTAGCTCCATTTTCACATGGAACAATTATAGTGTTCCAAGCAAGCTGTATATGGCTCATATTAGGCGATACAAGCTCTTGTAAGGACAACCCATAGTTTACTACTAAATCTATTATAAAAGCGTTTCTATCCATAATAAGAGGGCATATTTAACTTGTCTTTCTGTTAATCCTTTTGTTGAAAGTATAGTTTGTTTTAATATTTTTTTCTGCTAAATAAGCAGAAAATGCTTCTAATACTACTTCTAAACTAATACCCTTGTTCATTATAATCACCTAAATTCTTATCATATATTATAACAAAAAATAAGTGAAAGACCTGCTACCGTCCTTTGCTACGCTCGGTTGCTGGCATATCAAAAAGGAAAACGGACAAACAACCCTTTTCCTTTTTGATATGTTGTTTTTTATTTTCAATGAAAAAAAGACAAATCTCGTCCTAATAAGGATTCGTAGATTTGTCCTTTTACATGGGAGTAATGATATGTTTAATTACCATTATTATAACGGATTTTACAAATATTTTCAATTAGGTCTGACATCTTATTAACAATCATATTAGTAATAATAAAATCTATTATAAATATATATCTTATATATTAAAAAGAAATAAAGACAAAACTTTTATAGGCTATCAAAAATGGGGAAGAGATCTACTCTCAAAAGGAAAAATTTAATATTAGAACGTAAAAAATCATAAATAGTAGAAAATGTATCCCTAGATTTAATAATTATTAGACTTTCAATTCTACAAAAAAGCAGAAAGAAAATTATATGTTTCTACATAAAATCGGAAAAAAATTGATACAAATCATATTATATTTATTCAACCTTTAAAATAGAGTGTTTTTTCTTTATTTTGGTAAATAGAGAAGTTTATGGGTTTGGGTTATCCACATTTTGTTCAGAGAATGTAGCTATTTGTTCACATTACACAGTATTTACACATAACTCACATTATTATTGATGATTTTTATTAGATAAATTCAATAGCACTAGTACTCCCAACAATATTAGTAAAATAGTATTCACATTTGATCATATTTGTCCTCATATCCACTATTTTTATTAATATCCTTCTGATTTTTTGTAGATATAAAATTGGATATTTTACTACACGTAAAGAATACTTAATGTGTAGTGTGGAGATTCTACTATAGGTAGAATAGGATTTATATAGAAATGCATAAAAAAAGACTCCATTTTACATGAAGTCCTTCTAGTTTTGTATTTATAAATAGATTAGTAAAAAAAGGGCGGAATAAACCAAACACGAATAGCCCTCCACTTTCGATTTTTTCAAAAATAGAGAGCTTGTTGCTATTATTTTATTTCCATTGCGGTTAGCACCTGATCTGGAGCTGTTATTGTTACACCGGCACGTACTAAACGTTCGAAGGTACGCATAAATTCTAGTAAATTAAACTGCTTTGGTAGCTCAATAACACGAAGTTTTTCTTGTGGCAGCTTATCAATTGCCTCGATAAACCATTCACGTACATCACTTGGAATCGTGCGTTCTTTATGGCCACGAACTTTTAGTTTTTCACGCATTTCAATTTCTAAAGCGATATATGCATGAAGATTAACGCCCTGATCATATGCATATTTTCTAAATAACGTTTCTTCCTGGTATTTTAAATAATTAAGGTGATAAGATTCTTCCGTCACTGGTATCGTAAACTTCTGCTTCAGTAGTGCATGTACATTTCTAAACATCTTCTTAATGTTATGAAGAGAGTACATAGAATAATGTAGACCAAAATTAAAGACAGCTTGCTCACGGTCACTTTTTCTCTCTTTTGGTATGTGCTGCGCAATAAGAGGATAGATACCTTCTTTTGCTGCTGTATCAAGAATTTGATATTGAGATGTCTGATGCAATAGTTTTTTCAATGTATATACAATTTTCGTCGGATATCCTTCTTTTCGATCAACCATATCACGAAGCCCACGAATGACACTGCGAATTTGACGATGACAAGTATGCTTTAAGACATGAATGAACTTATTCATGTCTGCAGACAGTTCACCGATATTCATTTCTTGTAGAAGTAATTCAATGAATTTCGCTTTACGAGCATAGGTAGCTTTTGGTGTAAACGGATCCCTGTATTGTTCTTCTCCAGATTCTTTCTTACATAAGAAGTCTGAATGGATAGATAGATAGATATAGTGTTGTATATCGTTTTGTATGTTTTACACCTTTTTGCATTTTGCAAATTTTGAATAGGGGGCTACCCGTACAAGGTAATACATTTGTTAATTCATCGATAACCGCACGGATTTGATGCGGATATTTTTTATGTAAGAAACGATACATCCCGCCGAAGTGGGTTTTATTTCCTCTTTCGTCCTGCTTGTCCAAAGAGCGTTTTAACGTTGTTTCTGTATGTTGTTGCATTGCGATATCTAAGAATAGCTTCTTAGCCGCTACAGATAGCTTAAAGAAAACCTTTGTAAATACAACAGGACTAATATATACGTACGGATTTGCTTTTTCTGTTTCCTCATTCAGAAAATGAGTGAGTTTAATTGTGTAACGGCCATCAATTCCATTTTCAATGGAGATAATGTTATGTAAGCTTAACTTTTTCAAAGCAATATAGAATTGAGAATGTTGGATATAAGCAAATTCTTCTTTATATTGCTTGTAATCTTCCCACATCATATGTATGGTTACATTTGGAATAACACCATTAGTAAAGCATTTCTTATGCAGATATAAGAACACTTCTAGATCTGCATTCGTAATACCGTATAATTTATGCTTTCTTCCCGTTTTTTCTGCAAGTGCAGACATTGCGCGACGTGAAAAAGATGGTTTAGCCTTTTCGACAAATCCTTCTACGTCAGCAATACATTCTTCGTATGTCATGTGCTGCAGAATATCTTCTAAATATGTATCTTTATAGCTGTAGTATTTCTCCTCAAATGTTTCCACAAATTTTTGCCAAGATTTTATGGTTACTAGCACAGCATTGGTTGTTTCCCCATTTAAGCTACGTTGATTTCGTATTACAAATGATTTTCCCATCTTTTTCACCTCCGTTCTACAAATTCAGAAATTTATGCCAAAAGACTATAAAATATTCCAATTTTGATTATAGCAAAACGAATTTTGTAAAAATGTGCCCTTTAAGAGAGAATTTAAAAAAAGGCAACACCTTATGAGTCTTAGAGCCACAAGGGATAGAAAAAAATTTTGTTTTTTTTTGGTACGCCACTTGGGAAGGAGTGTTGCTCTTTTTTTGTATGGTGCTACTTATTGAGAAAAAGAAAAATCCTTTAACATCAATACTTTATAGATATTTCAATTGTTTTTTGGTACGCAACTTGGGAAAGGTGTTGCTTCTTTTTCGGGAAAATGGGTACGCGACTTGGGAAAAATGTTGCTTTTTTTAAAATTGAAATTAAATAATTTAAATATTTAATGTTGCTTGTTGCGAGAAATAAGTACGCAACATGGGAAAGATGTTGCCTGTTTTACAGGAAGAGTACGCAAGACGGGAAAGGTGTTGCCTGTTTTACAGGAAGAGTACGCAAGACGGGAAAGGTGTTGCCTGTTTTACAGGAAGAGTACGCAAAACGGGAAAGATGTTGCTTATTTTACAGGAAGAGTACGCAAAACGGGAAAGGTGTTGCTTGTTTTACAGGAAGAGTACGCAACGCGGGAAAGGTGTTGCTTATTTTACAGGAAGAGTACGCAAAACGGGAAAGGTGTTGCTTGTTTTACAGGAAGAGTACGCAACGCGGGAAAGGTGTTGCCTGTTTTACAGGAAGAGTATGTAACGTAGGAAAGATGTTGCCTGTTTACAGGTAGGGTACGCAACGCGGGAAAGATGTTGCATAATATTTTTAATAAATATAAAAAAAGAAGACGGAAAATCCGTCTTCTTTATCTAAGGCCAAATAATATCTGCTGATTTGTAAGCCCAGTCAAGGTATGCTGCTTTACCGCCACTACTAAATGAGAGTTCAAAGTCACCAGCCTTAACGCCTTGTGGAAAACCTTCTTTGTTACTTTTCCATTCTAGCGCTGGATCGCCTACTCTAATTTCTTTGTTTTCAAAGTATACTTTTCCGCTAGCTACATGTTTAAGTGAAACATATAGGTTAGATTGGCCACGGTTTTTGATGTACACTTTAAGGTGACCATATCCTGGGGTAACACTAAACTTAATAGTATCACTGCTTTTTGGCGGGTTATAGTTAGCCCCATTGTAAGTACCGCTATTCTCATCCATTACTCGAGCGCTAGCCCCCGTTGGAAATGAAAAAGCTGCAAAGACAACACTAAACATTAAGGCCACAGAAAATAATACTGCACATATTTTGTTCCGTTTCATAACTTAATCCCCCTATCTTCTAATAATTCATCTCAAATATAAACTCATTACCAAATAATTGGAAGAGTAATACCGATTTATCAATAATATTCTGAATATTAAGTCTTATGTGTGGAGAAATTATTATTTTATATTAGTGTTGCGTACTATCTGGCAAAGGTACGCAACACGGGAAAATAAGTGATGCTTTAAAATAAAGTAAAAGAAAAGAAATTGTTACAGTTTTCAAGAAAGGTTAAATTCTCTTTAATCTGTACATACTTTTGAAACTCTATGTAGAATGGTATTAATGATTAGTAGCAATTGATATAATTGTATTAGAAGCAATTAGGAGGATTATTAGTGGAAAAGTTAAAAGTACTATTTCAAAACACTTTATATATAGCATACCCCCTACTTACTGGATTTGAGGGGAGTGAAAGAGTTTTAAATAAATGGCAACAATTCTATCAAGATGTAGAAAGAGATTTACATGGGATTTACAACTCAACTTATTCATCACAGACTTTTGAAAGGTTAGTGAAATGGGTTTCTAAAAAAGAAGCTTTAGGATTATCTGCGATAGACATTCTCCCAAAACTAGATAATCATAAGGAAGAAATTTTCGAATGTTTAAAAGACGATTTATATATGGAATTTGGGATTAAACTGCCTGTTGTCGAAAAAGAATTATCTTTAGATTCAAAGGCTAAGAGCGAGTATATAGAACGAAGTAATGCAGGGTTTATGTACCATTTATCAGATACCATTGCTAAGAATAAGTTTACAGATGATCAAGATAAAAATGTTCGTATTGCACAATTGCAGGATAAACAAAATAGTCTAGTGGTAGTATCATCCCACGATGATGGTGATATGAAATTACAAAGAGAAGAGCTTAAAAGGTGGAACACGCTAATTGATTCTACATTTTTAACTCGAGTAATGGATGATTTAACGGCGGACTGCCTTGATATTGTAACGGAATTATGGGTAAAGAGTGCGGAAAATGATAAGACTATTGTGCCTGTACATTACGAACAAATATTAGATATGTGTAATATGAAACAAATCAAGAATGGGAAGGCTTATTATCGAAAAGAAGACAGATTAAAGATTATGGAGCGTTTAGCTGCGCTTGCTAGTATTTTTATTTATGTAAATGAAGATAATGAAATCGTGATATTAAATGAAGAAGATCCAAATGAAAGCCTAGCCTATAAAAAGCAAAGAATTCGAAGGTTATTTGTAATGGATGAAATTATCATTGCAAAAGATATTGATACGGATAAAACATTAGGAATAGAGAGTATGAACGTTACACCAGGAAGCTTTTTATCAAAATATCTCTATGGCTCTGAAAAGCTAACAGGTTTATTATCAAAAAAAGCACTAGAGTATAATAGCAAGCAACAGAGATATCACAAAAGATTAACCAGATATCTAAGTTGGCGTTGGCGCATTCAACAATCCTATCAACATTTAACACATTCTTATAGTATTGGTGGTCCTAAAGGATTATTACAAGTAATGGAGATAAGCACGAATAGAAAACCAAGTCTAATAAGACAAGTTTTTGAAAAGACATTAGATGATCTTATGAGGGACCAAGTAATTCAAGAGTGGAAATACTCTCCCGAAATTGATGAAGAAAAATGTAGGGGGAAAAACTGGTTTGAAAACTACTGGTTAAAATTGAAAGTAATAATTTCTCCTACAAATGAACTTGTTAAATTACAACAAGAGTTGATCACTAAGAAAAGTAAGCAGCACGCACCATTGGTCATTGAGATGGAAGAAAAGCCACCGGTAATTGAAGGGCAGCCAATAAGCATAGTAAATCAAGAAGCCCCTAATAGTATTGAGTTTTATATTGAAAAGATGAACACGTATAAAGAGAAGAATAAGAAAAGTATTCGTGAGTTAGCGAAAGAAATAGATATTTCGTATTCAACGCTTTCAAGGATGTTATCCGGTAAAAGAAAACGATTAAATGATGATACGAAAAATAAGCTAGATAAGTGGATAGAAAGACAGGTAGTAGTTAATCTGCTGTAAACAATGATTTAAAAATAAATATATATAAACAAAAGGACTTAATCAAAGTAATGATTGATATTATCCTCTTTAGTTAGACAGTGTAAAAAAGACAATCAGGTAAAATGAACATGCGAACAGAAAAAGGGGTTAAGAAAGGATACGGGCTATGTGGAAGACTTTTATCAGTAATGTTTCAACAGATTTTCAATTTAAAGTTCCTGCAACTAAAGATGAAATATCCCAAATCAAAGAAAAACTTAATGTTGAATTACCTAATGACTTATCCAGTCTATTAAATGAAACCAATGGAGTGTTCGATGAATACGATTGTCTTTTCATTTGGTCAATTGAACAAATTCTTAAAGAGAACCTGAATTTACGAAGTTTTAACGATTTTAAAGATTTGTATATGCCTTTTGATTGTCTGTTGTTTTTTGCAGATGGAGGAAATGGTGACTTATTTGGGTATGCAATATTAAATGGAGTCATACAAAAAGATGATGTATATGTTTGGAATCATGAAAACGATAGCAGAACGTGGGTTGCCCCATCATTAAAAACATTTATTGAATGGTGGAATAATGGTACTATTACTGTTTAATTGCACTTTCTAATTAAGTTAACGGGTGCTTTTCTTACGATTAGTCAACCTGTATTTTTAGGTTTTTACTGGAGTGAATATCAGAATAAACATATACTTATTATCATGCATAACAAAGACCCCTAATATATACTCGTTTTTTGCTAGGGGTGAGATATGATATGATGAATGAAACTATGATATTAGGCCGTTAACCGATAATCATAGTGTATATCATGTGTAATAAGGTGAAAGAGAAGTTTCAAGAACTTATTTACACATGCAATGGACGCAACTTTATGACATTTGTTATAGGGTTGCGTTTTTAATTTATCGTAATACTCAACAATGTGATTTTGTCCGTAACGTCGTTGTTTAATCATGTTCTGGATGATGAGAAAAAGGAGCTTCCGCAAATGTTTATTTCCACGTTTGTTAATTTTATCTTTATAAAAGGTTTTACCTGATTGAAAACGGCGTATATCAATACCTGCAAATGCATTGAGCTGCTTGTTATTGTTAAAACGAGTAATATCTCCTATTTCAGCCATCAAGCGTACTGCAGTATTCGGGCCAATCCCAGGAAGACTGAGAATGATACCGTATTCTGCACGTTGCTCGGCTATATATACCATCTTGTTAATACAGCATTCTTTTTGGTGAAGAAGCTCTTGATAGCGCTTTGCATATAATTTGAGTTGATCACAAAGAACATCGTTCTCAGAAACAGCCGGATAGGAAGTTTTCGCTATTTCAATTATCTGAATCGCTTTTTTCTCGGCTGTAATATTTGATATTTTTTTATTGGTGTTGGCACGAATACGATTTTTTATGATTGTTTTTGAAAGACCTAAAACACAATCTGGGTGGGGGAATAGTTGAACAAAATTTAAAAACAAATCAGATTTACTGGTAAACATTCTTTCCAATTCAGGAAAAGTTAATTGAATTACTTTGTGCATACGACCACGAATTATCGATAATTCACTGTCCAATTCGCTATACCATCTAGAAAGAGATTTTAGCTGATGGAATGAGTTGATAGTTCCATTAGATACCCTTCGGGTAACTGTGAAGTGAGTGAGAGCTAATCGATGTGCGTCGCTTCGGTCGGTCTTATGAATCCGTAAGGAATCACATTGTAGTTTGGCTTCTAATGGGTTTAATAAACAATACGTATACTGGTTATCTTGCATAAATCGTTCTAGCTGCCTGGAATAGATACCTGTTGATTCGAACACAATTTCAGGTAATTCACCAGTATTATCTGCAAGTTCATGAATTTTTTCTTGTAGCTTTTCGAATTCGGGTTTAGAATGCTTGATTTCACTTTCAAATACACATTGTTTTTGTGCATTATAAATTACCATGTAACTTTTACCCATACTGACGTCAAACGCAATTACGTGTTCCATAAAGTTCCTCCTTAGGTGAAATTGAAGTCTTCAACTTACACTTATCGATTCCCATTTCTTATACACGATCTCGAGGACCAACATACTAAAAACTGATTCAAATAAGGTAAGTGAAGAAGGTCAGTTTATTTTACGGATTCAAGATCCCAAAGCACCCACGACCCTTTCTTCACTTCTACTATATAAAAAATAGTAGTGCGAACCAATGCCTTGGTCTGCACTACTAATCTTAGTATGTTTATTT
>NZ_JBQENW010000021.1:0-81712 GCF_052044835.1 Bacillus sp. 22475
GCGCCGATGGTAGTTGGGACCTTGTCCCTGTGAGAGTAGGACGTCGCCAAGCAAAAACCTAAGTCGTTTCGACTTAGGTTTTTTTGTGTTTATTTTTATTTACCGCATGTTATAATCCATAAATTTAATAACGCTAAAGACGAAAAAAGAATGAAATAGAGACTGTTTAAAATAATAGCAATGATTTTTTGTGTTCCTGAAATACTTAAAATAGGACACATTATTTCTATCATAAGTATATATTTTAAATAATGAGATGCTATAAATAAGTATTCAATAATTATAACAATTACTGCGATAGAAAAAAATAAATAGGATAATAGCATAGTTCTTTCTTTCACGTTTATCCTCCTTAGAAATTAAATCGTTATAATAAAAGTTCTATTGATGTGTAGAATACAAGAGTGTATATATTTTGATTTAAAACATACTGAAGTACTATATAAACGATTATAAGTAAATAGATCTCTAGAAATATATATTCTAATTCCTTTTTCTTCTTGCATATAGTTGCAATTCTTCTTTTGAATATAACTAAAACACGAACGTTATTGACTACTAATAAAAAAACATTCGATTATTTATTGACATCGTTTATGAAATATTGTTAATATAGCCATAGAAACAATAATATAAGACCTCATATAATCGCGGGGATATGGCCTGCAAGTCTCTACCTAACGACCGTTATTCGTTAGACTATGAGGGAAAGTCACTCGGTATTTTTCTATTCACAAGGGATACGTATGCCTGAGTAGAGCGCTTTCTCTCATAGTAAAAGAGAAACTGTTCTATTTCAGGCTTTTTTTATTTGAATCGGGGGGATTCTAATATGAAATCACTAGTTGGAGTCATAATGGGAAGTACGTCAGACTGGGAAACAATGAAATATGCTTGTGACATTTTAGATGAATTAAATATACCGTATGAGAAAAAAGTTGTATCCGCTCATCGGACTCCGGATTATATGTTTGAATATGCAGAGACGGCTCGTGAACGTGGATTGAAAGTTATTATTGCTGGAGCTGGTGGAGCAGCACATTTACCAGGAATGGTTGCAGCGAAGACAAATCTTCCTGTAATTGGAGTTCCAGTTCAATCAAAAGCATTAAACGGCTTAGATTCATTATTATCCATCGTCCAAATGCCAGGAGGTGTTCCAGTTGCAACTGTTGCAATTGGTAAAGCCGGTTCAACGAATGCTGGATTACTTGCTGCACAAATACTTGGATCATTCTATGATGATATACATGATGCATTAGAATTGAGACGAGAAGCGATTGAAAAAGATGTGCGTGAAGGTAGTGAGCTAGTATGACGAGAATCATTTTACCTGGAAAAACAATCGGCATTATTGGAGGCGGCCAGCTAGGAAGAATGATGGCATTGGCAGCCAAGGAGATGGGATATAAAATTGCTGTTTTAGATCCTACAAAGCATTCACCATGTGCACAAGTTGCTGATATTGAAATTGTTGCACCGTATGACGATTTAAAGGCAATTCAGCATTTAGCAGAGATAAGTGATGTTGTCACATATGAATTTGAGAATATTGATTATAGATGTTTACAATGGCTTGAAAAACATGCTTACTTGCCACAAGGTAGTCAGTTGTTAAATAAAACGCAAAATCGTTTTACAGAAAAGAATGCAATTGAGAAGGCTGGGTTACCAGTAGCAACGTATAGATTAGTTCAAAATCAAGATCAGCTTACAGAAGCAATTGCTGAGTTATCATTCCCTTCCGTCTTAAAAACGACGACAGGTGGATATGATGGGAAAGGGCAAGTTGTTTTAAGAAGTGAGACTGATGTTGAGACAGCAAGAAATCTTGTGGATAAAGCAGAGTGTATTTTAGAGAAATGGGTGCCTTTTGAAAAAGAAGTATCCGTTATTGTGATTCGTAGTGTAAGTGGTGAAACGAAAGTATTTCCAGTAGCAGAAAATATTCATGTAAATAACATTTTACATGAATCTATCGTTCCAGCTCGCATTACAGAAGAGCTTTCTCAAAAAACAATTGCTTACGCAAAGGTACTTGCGGATGAATTAAAACTTGTGGGAACACTAGCTGTAGAGATGTTTGCTACAGCTAATGGTGAGATTTACATTAATGAATTAGCACCAAGACCTCACAATTCAGGACACTATACACAGGATGCATGTGAAACGAGCCAATTTGGTCAACATATTCGAGCAATCTGTAATTTACCTCTAGGAGAAACAAATTTGTTAAAACCAGTTGTCATGGTAAACATTTTAGGCGAACATATAGAAGGGGTCCTAAGACAAGTGAATAGATTAACCGGGTGCTATTTACACTTGTATGGAAAAGAAGAAGCAAAAGCACAGCGAAAAATGGGGCATGTTAATATTTTAAATGATAATATTGAAGTCGCTCTAGAAAAAGCGAAGAGTTTGCATATTTGGGACCATCAAGAACAACTGTTGGAGGGAAAAAGATGATTAGTCGTTATACACGCCCTGAAATGGGTGCGATTTGGACGGAAGAGAACAAATTTAAAGCGTGGTTAGAAGTTGAGATTTTAGCTTGTGAAGCATGGGCTGAGCTTGGCGACATTCCAAAAGAAGATGTTAAAAAAATTCGTGAACATGCATCATTTGATATTGATCGTATTTATGAAATTGAAAAAGAAACACGTCATGACGTAGTTGCATTCACTCGTGCTGTATCAGAAACGCCAGCACTAGGCGAAGAACGTAAATGGGTTCATTACGGTTTAACATCTACAGATGTAGTAGATACAGCATTATCTTACATCTTAAAACAAGCGAATGAAATTATATTAAAAGACTTAGAGAACTTTGTAAGCATTTTAGCTAACAAAGCGAAAGAGCATAAATACACAATCATGATGGGAAGAACACACGGTGTTCATGCAGAACCAACAACATTCGGTTTAAAACTGGGTCTTTGGTATGAAGAGATGAAACGTAACGTAGAGCGTTTCAAACAAGCTGCTGATACAGTTCGTGTTGGTAAACTATCTGGTGCGGTTGGTACATATGCAAATATCGATCCATTCGTAGAAAAATATGTTTGTGAAAATCTAGGATTAGAAGCAGCACCAATTTCAACACAAACATTGCAACGTGATCGTCACGCACACTACATGTCAACACTTGCATTAATCGCAACATCTATCGAAAAGATGGCAGTTGAGATTCGTGGCTTACAAAAGAGTGAAACACGTGAAGTTGAAGAAGCTTTCGCAAAAGGCCAAAAAGGTTCTTCTGCAATGCCACATAAGCGTAATCCAATTGGATCTGAAAATATGACTGGTTTAGCTCGTGTTATCCGCGGTTATATGATGACAGCTTATGAGAATGTTCCATTGTGGCATGAGCGTGACATTTCTCACTCTTCAGCAGAACGCGTAATTTTACCAGATGCTACAATCGCATTAAATTACATGTTAAATCGCTTTGGTAATATCGTTAAAAACTTAACTGTATACCCAGAGAATATGAAACGCAATATGACAAGAACATACGGCTTAATTTATTCTCAGCGCGTAATGCTTACACTAATCGACAAAGGTATGGTACGTGAAGAAGCTTATGATATCGTACAGCCTAAAGCGATGGAAGCTTGGGAAACACAAGTACAATTTAAAGAGCTTGTAGAAGCTGATGAGCGTATTACAAGCAAGTTAACACAAGAAGAAATTAATGAATGCTTCAACTATGAGCATCATATGCAACACGTTGATACAATCTTTGAACGCCTTGGATTAAACGAAGCGTAAAATTTCATATGGCACAGAATAGAGTCATTCTGTGCCATTCTTTATAAAAACATTATTCACATTTTTCAAACTACAGGGGGCTTGCGAAATGCAAAAGCTAGAATTGCTGTATGAAGGTAAGGCAAAAAGAATTTATCGTACAGAATCAGCAGATATGGTTTGGGTAGAGTACAAAGATAGTGCGACTGCTTTCAATGGGGAGAAAAAAGAGACGATTACAGGAAAAGGTCGTTTGAACAATGAAATTACAACTTTATTGTTCAGAAAGTTACAAGAAGTAGGAATTAAAACACATTTTATTGAGAAGTTATCTGAAACAGAACAACTTGTTAAAAAAGTGAGTATTATTCCTTTAGAAGTTGTCACAAGAAATGTAATTGCAGGAAGTCTTTCAAAACGATTAGGAATGGAAGAGGGAACTGTACTTGCAGAACCAATCGTAGAATTTTACTTCAAAGATGATGATTTAGGAGATCCGCTTGTAACGGAAGATCATATTCGTGTATTAAACGTTGCATCGCCAGAGCAAGTAAGCGTATTACGAGATATGGCTCTACAAATCAATCAAGTGTTGATTGATCATTTCGCAAGCTGTCGTGTAAGATTAGTAGATTTCAAATTAGAGTTTGGTGTAACGGAAGAAGGAGAAATCATTTTAGCGGATGAAATTTCACCAGATACTTGCCGTTTATGGGATGAAACGAGCAATGAAAAGTTTGATAAAGACGTATTCCGTCGTGATCTTGGAAATTTAACAGATGCTTATGAAGAGATTTTAAAACGTTTAGGGGGAATTTCACATGTATAAAGTTAAGGTATATGTAACATTAAGAGAAAGCGTATTAGATCCACAAGGAACAGCAGTAAAAGGAGCACTTCATAGTCTTTCATTCACAGAAGTACAAGACGTTCGAATCGGAAAGTACATGGAACTAACAATTGATAAATCTGTATCTGATTTAGATAGCAAGGTAAAAGAAATGTGTGAAAAACTATTAGCGAACGTTGTAATGGAAGACTTCCGTTATGAAGTTGAGGAGGTTGTCGCACAGTGAAATTTGCCGTAATAGTATTTCCGGGTTCGAACTGTGATGTCGATATGTTCCATGCAATTAAAGATGAGCTTGGCGAAGAAGTAGATTACGTTTGGCACGATACAGAGAATTTAGATGAATATGATGCAATTCTACTACCAGGTGGATTTTCTTACGGTGACTACTTACGCTGCGGTGCTATTTCTCGCTTTGCTAATGCAATGAAAGCAGTGCAAAAAGCTGCTGAGCAAGGAAAGCCGATTTTAGGTGTATGTAATGGATTCCAGATTCTTGTTGAATCAGGATTACTACCAGGAGCATTAATGAGAAACGAAAATTTAAAATTTATGTGTCGCACTGTTCAGTTGCGTGTTGAAAATAATGAAACGATGTTTACATCACAATATGGAAAAGATGAAGTAATTAATATTCCAATCGCGCATGGTGAGGGGAATTACTATTGTGATGAAGCGACTCTTAAACAATTAGAAGAGAATAATCAAATCGCATTCCGTTACGTAGAAAACCCTAACGGTAGCGTTTCAGATATTGCTGGTATTGTAAACGAAAAAGGAAATGTACTTGGTATGATGCCACACCCAGAGCGTGCTGTAGATGAATTACTTGGCGGTGCTGAAGGGTTAAAAGTCTTTCAATCTATCTTAAAACAGTGGAGGGAAACATATGTCGTTAATGCTTGAACCAAATCCAACACAAATTAAAGAAGAGCGTATATATGCGGAAATGGGGCTAACAGACGAAGAGTTTGCCATGGTTGAAAAGATTTTAGGTCGTCTGCCAAATTATACAGAAACAGGGTTATTCTCTGTAATGTGGTCTGAACATTGTAGTTATAAAAATTCAAAACCAGTTCTTCGCAAGTTTCCAACGACAGGTGAGCGCGTTCTGCAAGGACCTGGAGAAGGTGCTGGAATTGTAGATATCGGTGATAATCAAGCAGTTGTATTTAAAATGGAAAGTCATAACCATCCTTCAGCTATTGAACCATATCAAGGAGCAGCAACAGGTGTTGGTGGTATTATTCGTGACGTATTCTCTATGGGAGCACGTCCGGTAGCTCTATTAAACTCACTTCGTTTCGGTGAATTACAGTCACCACGTGTGAAATATTTATTCGAAGAAGTAGTAGCAGGAATTGCAGGATACGGCAACTGCATCGGTATTCCGACTGTTGGCGGCGAAGTACAATTTGATCCATGTTATGAAGGAAATCCACTTGTAAATGCAATGTGCGTAGGTTTGATTAACCACGAAGACATTAAAAAAGGGCAAGCGCACGGTGCTGGTAACACAGTAATGTACGTAGGAGCATCAACTGGTCGTGATGGTATTCACGGTGCAACATTTGCGTCGGAAGAACTATCTGAAAGCTCAGAAGCGAAACGTCCAGCGGTTCAAGTAGGGGATCCATTTATGGAAAAACTTCTTATTGAAGCGTGTTTAGAATTAATTCAATCTGATGCACTTGTTGGAATTCAAGATATGGGTGCGGCTGGTTTAACATCATCATCTGCAGAAATGGCAAGTAAAGCAGGAATGGGTATTGAAATGTACTTAGATGATGTACCACAGCGTGAAACAGGAATGACACCATATGAAATGATGCTGTCTGAATCACAAGAGCGTATGTTAATTGTTGTGAAAAAAGGTAGAGAACAAGAAATAGTAGATTTATTTGAGAAGTATGGTCTTGCAGCGGTTACGATGGGGAAAGTAACGGAAGATAAAATGCTTCGTTTATTCCATAAAGGTGAAAAGGTAGCTGAAGTTCCAGCAGATGCTTTAGCAGAAGAAGCACCAATTTATCATAAACCATCAAAAGAAGCAGCATACTTTGCTGAATTCCAAGCAATGAAAATGGAAACGCCAAAAGTAGAAAATTATAAAGAAGCGTTATTCGCTCTATTACAGCAACCAACAATTGCAAGTAAAGAGTGGGTATACGATCAATACGATTACCAAGTTCGTACAAGCACAGTTGTTACACCAGGTTCAGATGCAGCAGTTGTACGTGTACGCGGTACAGAAAAAGGATTAGCAATGACGACAGATTGTAATTCTCGCTACATTTATCTAGATCCAGAAATGGGCGGTAAAATTGCAGTAGCAGAGGCAGCGCGTAATATCGTATGCTCTGGCGGTGAGCCACTTGCAATTACAGATTGCTTAAACTTCGGTAACCCAGAAAAACCAGAAATCTTCTGGCAAATTGAGAAATCAGTAGACGGTATGAGTGAAGCTTGTCGCACATTACAAACACCAGTTATCGGCGGAAACGTATCGATGTATAACGAACGTAGTGGCGAAGCTGTATATCCAACACCAACTGTTGGGATGGTCGGACTTGTACATGACTTAAAACATGTAACAACACAAGAGTTTAAGCAAGCTGGTGATTTAGTTTATATAATCGGTGAGACGAAAGCTGAGTTTGGCGGAAGTGAATTACAGAAAATGATTCACGGAAAAATTTTCGGTCAATCACCAAGTATCGATCTAGATGTAGAATTAAAACGCCAAAAACAAGTATTAGAAGCAATTCAAGCTGGTCTTGTTCAATCTGCACATGATGTTGCTGAGGGTGGTTTAGCAGTTGCAATTTCAGAAAGTGCAATTGGTGCTAACGGCTTAGGTGCTACTGTGAAATTAGATGGAGAAGCAACAGCAGCATTATTCGCTGAATCACAGTCTCGCTTCGTGATAACTGTAAAACGTGAAAATAAAGAGGCGTTTGAGAAAACGGTAGAAGCAATCCAAGTTGGAGAAGTAACAAGTACAAATGAAGTAACAATTCATAATGAAGAAAATGAAGTATTACTTACAGCAAATGTAGATGAAATGAGAAAGGCTTGGAAAGGGGCAATCCCATGCTTGCTGAAATAAAGGGGTTAAACGAAGAATGTGGCGTTTTCGGAATTTGGGGGCATGAAAATGCAGCACAAGTTTCATACTACGGATTGCACAGTTTACAGCACCGTGGGCAAGAAGGCGCAGGCATTGTCGTAAATAATGGGGAAAAAATCGTCGGTCACAAGGGGTTAGGTTTAATATCAGAAGTGTTTTCAAGAGGTGAGTTAGAAGGATTAAATGGAAAATCAGCAATCGGACATGTACGATATGCAACAGCTGGTGGAAGTGAAGTTGCTAACGTTCAACCATTATTGTTCCGTTTTTCTGATCATAGTATGGCGCTAGCTCATAACGGGAATTTAATTAATGCAAAAATGCTTCGCCGTGAATTAGAGGCAGAGGGAAGTATTTTTCAAACAAGTTCAGACACAGAAGTACTTTTACATCTTATTAAACGTAGTACGAAAGACTCTTTAATTGAAAGTGTAAAAGAGGCTCTGAATAAAGTGAAAGGTGCGTTTGCGTATCTTTTACTAACTGGAAATGAAATGATCGTTGCGTTAGATCCGAATGGGTTCCGTCCGCTTTCAATTGGAAAGATGGGGGATGCTTACGTTGTAGCATCTGAAACATGTGCTTTTGATGTAGTAGGTGCAACATACATTCGCGATGTAGAACCTGGTGAATTACTTATCATTAATGATGAAGGAATTCACGTAGATCGTTTCACAAACGATGTAGAACATGCGATTTGTAGTATGGAATACATTTACTTTGCACGACCAGATTCTAATATTGCTGGTGTTAACGTTCATGCAGCACGTAAAAACATGGGGAAACGTTTAGCGGCAGAAGCTCCTATTGATGCAGATGTTGTTACTGGTGTACCAGACTCTAGTATTTCAGCTGCGATTGGCTATGCGGAGGCAACAGGCATTCCGTATGAATTAGGATTAATTAAAAATCGTTACGTTGGACGTACGTTTATCCAACCTTCTCAAGAACTGCGTGAGCAAGGGGTTAAGATGAAGCTTTCCGCAGTAAGAGGTGTGGTTGAGGGGAAACGAGTTGTTATGATTGATGACTCTATCGTAAGAGGAACGACAAGTAAACGAATTGTTCGTATGCTTCGTGAGGCTGGAGCGACAGAAGTTCATGTAAGAATTGCTTCACCACCTCTTAAGTATCCATGTTTCTATGGCATTGATATTCAAACTAGAAAAGAATTAATTGCAGCAAATAATACAGTAGAAGAAATCCGCGAAATGATCGGAGCAGATTCTTTAACATTTTTAAGCGAAGATGGATTAGTAGATGCAATTGGGCGTCCATATGAAGGGAAATATGGCGGCCTATGCATGGCTTACTTTAATGGGGACTATCCAACAGCTCTTTATGATTATGAGCAAGAGCTTTTAGAAAGTATGAAATAAGAAAAGTGAAAAAAGCTTCTACTTCTTTTGCTGTAGAAGCTAGCTTTTTTCTTAAAACGGCCCGCCCTGGATGGGGAGAAATTAAAAGACGAGGTGTAAATAACGATGGCGAATGCATATAAGCAAGCAGGAGTAGATATTGAAGCTGGATATGAAGCGGTATCTCGCATGAAAAAACACGTACAAACAACTATGAGAAAAGAAGTACTAGGCGGTTTAGGCGGTTTTGGAGGTATGTTTGATCTATCAAAATTTGCATTAGAAGAACCTGTATTAGTATCTGGAACAGATGGCGTGGGAACAAAATTGATGCTCGCTTTTATGGCAGATAAACATGACACAATTGGTATTGATGCAGTAGCAATGTGTGTAAATGATATTGTTGTCCAAGGAGCAGAGCCGCTTTTCTTCCTTGATTATATTGCTTGTGGTAAAGCTGAACCTAGTAAAATTGAAAACATCGTCAAAGGTATATCAGAGGGCTGTCGCCAAGCTGGTTGTGCATTAATCGGTGGAGAAACAGCTGAAATGCCAGGAATGTATTCTACGGAAGAATATGATTTAGCTGGTTTTACAGTTGGGATTGTTGATAAAAAGAAAATTGTAACAGGTGAAAAGATTGAAGCTGGTCACGTGCTAATTGGCTTAGCATCTAGCGGTATTCATAGCAATGGTTACTCTTTAGTACGAAAAGTGTTACTAGAAGATGGAGAACTATCTTTAGAGCGTATTTATGGACGCTTAGAACTACCTCTTGGTGAAGAATTATTAAAACCAACGAAAATTTATGTCAAACCTATTTTAGAACTATTGAAGAAGCATGAAGTATACGGTATGGCGCATATTACAGGGGGCGGATTTATTGAAAATATCCCACGTATGTTGCCAGAAGGAATTGGTGCTGAGATTGAACTAGGATCTTGGAAAATTCAGCCGATCTTCCATTTGCTTCAAGAAGTTGGGAAACTGGAAGAGAAAGAAATGTTCAATATTTTTAACATGGGTATTGGTATGGTAGTAGCAGTGAAGGAAGAAGATGCAAAAGATGTTGTTCGTCTTCTTGAAGAGCAAGGAGAAACGGCTCGTATTATGGGACGTACTGTACAAGGAGCTGGCGTTACTTTTAATGGGGGCAAAGCACTATGAGTAAATTAGCAGTTTTTGCTTCTGGAAGTGGATCTAACTTTCAATCTCTCGTTAATGCGGTAGAAGAAAAAAGATTGGATGCAGAAATTAGTTTATTAGTATGTGATAAACCAGAAGCATGTGCTGTTGGGCGAGCACATTATCATCATATTCCGTGTTTCGCTTTTTCAGCGAAAGCATATGAGTCCAAAGAAGCGTTTGAAAAAGAGATATTAAAGAAGCTAGAAGAATATGAAATTGATTATATTATTTTAGCTGGATATATGCGTTTAATCGGTCCGACGTTACTAGAAGCATACGGCGGAAAGATTATTAATATTCATCCATCATTACTACCGAGCTTTCCGGGTAAAGATGCTGTCGGTCAAGCGTTAGAAGCAGGTGTGAAAGTAACTGGAGTAACAATTCATTATGTAGATGCAGGTATGGATACAGGGCCAATTATTGCGCAAGAAGCAGTGGTTGTTTCTGAAGGGGATACGAGAGAAAGCTTACAAAAGAAAATTCAGCAAGTTGAACATAAATTATACGTAAATACAGTGAATCAAATTGTTCAGTCTGTGAAAGAAGCAACTGTTAACTAACATACAACCAGGGGTGAAGGATAAATGAAAAAGCGTGCATTAGTAAGTGTTTCAGATAAAACAGGAGTAGTAGAATTTGTTAAAGGGTTACTAGAGCAAGGGATTGAAGTTATTTCAACAGGTGGTACGAAAAAGTTACTAGAAGAAAACGGCTTACAAGTAATTGGTATTTCTGAAGTAACTGGTTTCCCTGAAATTATGGATGGTCGTGTGAAAACTTTACATCCAAATATTCATGGTGGTCTATTAGCAGTTCGTGATAATGAAACACATGTAGCGCAAATGAATGAATTAGGTATTCAAGCAATTGATTTTGTTGTTGTTAACTTATACCCATTTAAAGAAACAATCGCTAAGCCTGATGTAACATTTGCTGATGCAATTGAAAATATTGATATCGGTGGCCCGACAATGATTCGCTCTGCTGCGAAAAATCATAAATTCGTATCTGTAATTGTAGATCCAGTAGATTATGATATTGTGTTAGCAGAACTGAAAGAGAACGGTGAAGTAGCAGAGGAAACGAAACGTAAACTAGCAGCGAAAGTATTCCGTCATACAGCAGCGTATGATGCGTTAATTTCTAACTACTTAACAGAGCAAATGGGTGAAGAAAGTCCAGAAACATTAACTGTGACATTTGAGAAAAAGCAAGACTTACGTTATGGCGAGAACCCACATCAAAAAGCAACTTTCTATAAAGCGCCATTCGCAGCAACTTCTTCTGTTGCATACGCAGAACAATTACACGGTAAAGAATTATCGTATAACAATATTAATGATGCAGACGCAGCGCTTAGCATCGTAAAAGAATTTACAGAACCAGCAGTAGTAGCAGTAAAACATATGAATCCATGTGGTGTTGGAGTAGGAACTAATATTCACGAAGCATATACTCGTGCTTATGAAGCAGATCCAGTATCAATCTTCGGCGGTATTATTGCAGCAAATCGTGAAATTGATAAAGCTACAGCAGAAAAGTTACATGAAATTTTCTTAGAAATTGTTATCGCACCTTCGTTCTCGCAAGAAGCTTTAGAAGTGTTGCAAAGTAAGAAGAACTTACGCTTACTAACTGTAAATATTGAAAAAGCGACAAGTGCAAGCAAAAAACTAACTTCTGTACAAGGTGGACTTCTCGTTCAAGAGGAAGATACGTTATCATTAGATGAAAGTACAATTTCAATTCCAACGAAACGTGAACCTTCAGAGCAAGAATGGAAAGATTTAAAACTAGCTTGGAAAGTTGTAAAACATGTGAAATCAAATGCAATTGTTTTAGCGAAAGATGACATGACAATTGGTGTCGGTGCGGGACAGATGAACCGTGTAGGCTCTGCAAAAATCGCGATTACACAAGCTGGTGAAAAAGCACAAGGTAGCGCGCTTGCATCTGATGCTTTCTTCCCAATGCCAGATACATTAGAAGAAGCAGCAAAAGCGGGAATTACAGCAATCATTCAACCAGGCGGATCGATCCGTGATGAAGATTCTATTAAAGTGGCAGATACGTATGGGATTGCTATGGTGTTCACTGGCGTACGTCATTTCAAACACTAATAGAGGATGTTTAAAAAGTCCGGTCAAGATAACCTTCGCATGTCGTCGTTGCATCGCCAGTGCGGTACTCATGTAGGAAAACTACACTCCGTGTCCTCCTGGCAAATGCGCCTAGACCTGCTCAGTGCTCTTGATCCTCCTTTTTAAACCTTTATTGAGATGGATGTTTAAAAAGTCCGGTCAAGATAACCTTTTATTGATATGAAAAAGCAAACTAGGAGCATAGCTTCTAGTTTGTACTTATTTAATTATTGGGGGATGAAATATGAATGTTTTAGTAATTGGCCGCGGTGGGCGTGAGCATGCTTTAGCTTGGAAGTTTGCACAATCTGCAAAAGTGAAAAAGGTATATGTAGCACCAGGTAATGAAGGTATGCGAGATGTTGCAATACCAGTTGATATTGATGAAAATGATTTTGATGCATTAGTTTTATTTGCCAAAGAGAATAATATTGAGTTAACTTTCGTTGGACCAGAAATTCCACTTATGAATGGAATTGTTGATCGTTTTAAAGAAGAGGGACTTCGCGTATTTGGTCCGAATAAAGCGGCTGCTGTTATTGAAGGTAGTAAAGCTTTTACAAAAGAGCTTATGAAAAAGTATGATATTCCAACTGCGGCGTACGAAACTTTTACCGATTATGAAGAAGCAGTACAGTACATTCAAAAAGTTGGTGCACCAATCGTTATTAAAGCTGACGGATTAGCTGCTGGTAAAGGGGTAACGGTAGCAATGACGCTTGAAGAGGCATTACAGGCTGTGAAAGAAATGCTACAAGATGTGAAGTTCGGCGCGGCAAGTAAGAAGGTTGTTATTGAAGAGTTTTTAGATGGACAAGAATTTTCATTAATGGCATTTGTAAATGGAACAACTGTACATCCGATGGTAATCGCTCAGGACCATAAACGAGCTTTTGATGCTGATAAAGGCCCAAATACAGGCGGAATGGGTGCATATTCTCCAGTACCACAAATTCCAGAATCAGCAGTCCAAGAAGCGATTCAAACCGTATTACATCCAACTGCTCAAGCAATGATCCAAGAAAATCGATCGTTTACAGGGATTTTATATGCAGGGCTTATTTTAACAAATGATGGTCCAAAGGTAATTGAATTTAATGCACGCTTTGGTGATCCTGAAACAGAAGTTGTATTACCTCGCTTAGAAAATGATTTAGTTGATGTATGTAACGCTGTATTAGATGAAAGTGAGTTAGTGTTAGAGTGGTCAGAGGAAGCAGTAATTGGTGTTGTACTTGCTTCAAAAGGATATCCAGAAGCGTATAAAAAAGGTGAAATTATTACAGGATTAGATCGTTTAGAAGATGCTATTGTCTTTCATTCAGGTACAGCGATGAAGCATGGGGATTTTGTAACAAATGGTGGCCGTGTACTATTTATTGCTTATAAAGCGAAAGACTTACAAGAAGCGAAAGATAGAGTGTATAAAGAAATCGCAAAGATTGAGAGCGATGGCTTATTTTATCGTAGTGATATAGGATATCGTGCGATTGGGCATGAGATTACGCGAAGCTAACATATGTTAGCTTCTTTTTTTTATAGGAAATAGAGTATAGTACGTTGAATCTTTTCAAGAGATTATAAACTATTTGTATCTATATACACTTTTTCTCTACCTGCTTACATCTTATTTCTCCAATTAATAATAGTAGTATTGAGGTGATTAACGTAAGAGCAGCGACAAGGAGTGGGAGGGAAAAACTTTGCATTTGCTCCGCAATAATACCTGTAAAGATTGGACCGATAATTTGGCCAATCCCATAAACACCTGTCGTATAACCAATGATTTTATTACTTTCATTCGGTCTTATTCGTTTTGCTTCTGTAGTTGTTAAAATTGTAATTCCGACGAATGTAGCACCTAGAAGGAATGCACTTAGAAATGCCCCAAAAAGGTTTGGAATAAGGAGTGGAGAAAGTACACTTATAATTTGTAACATATAGGCGGATGTAAGAGCTCGTGTTGGTCCGTACTTCCGAGCAACAGTGGACCAAATGTAACTAGATGGGATGACAGCAATACCGACAATAATCCAGCTACAAGATGCATAGAAGGGTGATAGTGTAATTCTTTCTACAATGGTGACAAGGAAGGTCCCTGTAATGATATAGCCAAACCCTTCGAATCCGTAAGCTAAAATAAGCCAAAATAAATAGTTTTTTCTATGAGATGTAGCTTGTATAGTACTTTTTGGTTGCTGTATAGTGCGTCTACTGTCCTCTCTTAACCATTTCCATACAAGGATAGCTAAACTAAAACTAATAAGTCCTAACCCAATCCATGCACCTTGCCAATTCCAAATTGAGTTGAATAAAGGTGCGAAACTTCCAGAGAAAATAATGCCAATTCCAACACCGCTATAAATCATGCCACCTAGCATGACTTTATTACTTTGAAATAAATAATCTAAAACAATACTAGAGGCAAGAACAAATACAATTGCACTTGTGAAACCACCGATAAAGCGAAGGGGAAACCATAAAAAGATATAAGAGGTTAAGCCCATACAAAGAGTTGAAAGAACATTGAAGAATAAACAGTGGTGTAATATTTTTTCACGATTTTTTATCGTAATGAATCCAATAAAGAATGCCCCAAGTAAATAACCAAGATAATTACTGGACGCTAAATATCCAGCGAGGTCATCTTCTATATGGGCTTGCTTTTCCATAAAATAAATAATCGGTGTGTAGGCGAACCGACTAATACCCATGACAGCTATTAAAGAACATATCCCAGCTATAATCATTTTCCATGTTTTTGTCTCTTTCATATAATCTCCCTTCTTGAAATATCTTCTAAAATATATGATAGAGGAATATATATGGGGCGTAAAATACTGATTTTTTATATGTAATATCAAAATTAATGATATGAACGAAGGGATATGAACGAATGAACTTACAAGATTTTGTAGCTTTTTATATGGTCGCGCAGGAGAAAAGTATTTCAAGAGCAGCTATTCGGTTGAATTTTGTTCAATCAAACATAACAGCAAAAATAAAACGGCTAGAAGCTGAATATGAAACACAATTATTTTATAGGCATCGAGATGGAGTTACATTAACACCAGCCGGAGAAAAGTTGTTAACATACGCTGAAAAAATGATTCAATTATTAAATGAATCAAAAAGGCAAGTGAAACATACAGCGGAGCCTGGAGGAGTATTGAAAATTGGAGCGATGGAAACAGCAGCAGCTGTTAGATTGCCCACGATTTTAGCTAATTATCATATGCGCTATCCAGAAGTGGAAATTATGTTGCAAACGCACAATACGGAAGAATTAACGAAGAAGGTACTCTTATATGAAATAGAGGGGGCATTTGTAGCTGATTGTATAGCTGATCCAGCTTTAGAAAAGATAGAAGTATTCCAAGAGGAAATGATGTTACTTTCAAAGCGGAATGTTTTGTGGGATAACGGATATTCGGAATCGCAGTCTTTTATCGTTTTTCAATCAGGTTGTTTTTATAGAAAAGTTTTAGAAGAATGGTTACTATCTGAAGGGATTGTTCCAAAAAAATAATGGAATTAAATTCTTTAGACGGTATTATTGGATGCGTAAAAGCTGGACTTGGGGTGTCTATGTTACCACGTGAAGTAGCAGAGCAATTTGATAGCCATAAAGAACTTATTCATACACCGTTAGTACATGAAAACAGGTTTATTCCGACTTATTTTATTTATCGGAAAGATAGTGTGAGAACAGCAGCGTTAAGCAAGTTTATTGATAACTTGCTTTGTATAAAAACAGCCCGCTGAAAATTCAGTGGGCTGTTTGTTCATGCATCTTTATCTTTCTGCAATTTTCCTTTTTGCTTTGCCATTTCTCGAAGTAAATACTCGATGTGTGCATTGACACTACGAAACTCATCATTTGCCCATTTTTCGATGACTGCGTGTAATTCAGGATCAATACGTAATGGAAAGCTTTTCTTTTTAGCCATAATTACTTATAGCCCTTAGTATAGGCTTCCTGTATTAATAACTGGTTGCGCACCTTTATCTGAAACGATGGCAACTAATAGGTTGTTTACCATATTCGCTTTACGCTCGTCATCTAATTCAAGTACGCCTTCCTCATCTAACATATGGATTGAATCCTTCGCCATCTTCACAGCACCTTCAACAATCTCTTTTCTAGCAGCTAATACCGCTTTTGCTTGTTGACGTTGTAGCATCGCATGGGCAATTTCTGTTGCATAAGCTAAATGTGTTAAACGAGTTTCTAATACTTCTACGCCTGCGATTTCAAGGCGCGCTTCTAACTCACGCTTTAATTCTTCAGAGATTTCTTCAGTATTCCCGCGTAACGTAATGCAAGTTTCATCTTGGAAATTGTCATAAGGATATTTTGTTGCGACGTGGCGGATTGCTGTTTCACTTTGGATTTCTACAAATCGATCGTAATGTTCAACACCGAACATTGCTTTTGCAGAATCAACTACTTTATATACAATAACAGCTGCAATTTCAATCGGATTTCCCTCAACATCGTTTACTTTTAATTTCTTACTATTAAAGTTTTCAACACGTAACGAGACAGTTTGACGGAATGCGAATGGAATTGTTAAAAATAAACCATTTTGACGAATTGTTCCTAAATAATTACCAAAGAACGTAATAACTTTCGCTTGATTCGGTTGAACAATACCGATACCTGTAGCGAGAATTGCCGCTAATATAATAGTTAGTGCTGCTCCTACGAAAATTTCTTGTGCAAGGAAAAATACACCGATAGCAGCTAAAATCAAAATTCCAATAATACCGAGAAAACCATTTACATAAAATACTTGTTTTTCTTTCATATGATCGCCTCCTGATATAAAAATGATATCACTTTTATATCGTTTTAAGCAAGGGGTATGCACCTAATTTTCTGAAATTTATTGATTGATATCTTTTATGTACATTTTAAAGTTAGAAATAAGAATATACGTTCTGTTTTATGGTAAAATAAAGAAGACTTAACCGCCCACTGCAGCAGCTAAGTCCCTTTGAGAGCATCTTGCATCGTGACAAATGATTCAAAGCGGTTTTGCCAGGATTATTTCTTCAATCGCTGACTCAATCTCTTTGTCAGAAGCGTCATAACTTCCCTTTGACTTTGGCTTGTCATGAGCGGAAGTTGGATTCACTTCTTCTTTAGCATGTCCTTTTTCAGCAAAATTCATGCCAGGCATTTTAAATGCGCCCATATTCATGTATTTTCCAAATTTCCACGCTTCAACAATAGGGCAGAATCGAACAATTCCCTCTGCAACTTTCATTGCACCAATCCATAGAAAAATGTTAGACCAAGTGCACCACGGCTTGCGTACAAGTTTAGTTGCACTACATCCGAAGAGGACCAGCCCAAGTGTAATTCGAATTAGAGCGTTTATTGTCCCGATGTTTTGCTTCATTAGAAAAACACTCCTTTTTATGAAAATTGAAATAGTAAATACTACTTCTCTTATTAGTATCCCGTGTGATTTTTGGGATATGTAATCCAACATTTGACGTTGAAAAAGATGTTGGAATCGGCGTGTGTGTCAGTAGCTTTTTTTGTTATAATGAAAGAATGCATAAAAAGAAGGTGAAATTAAATCCTTCTTTTTGAAAAATATTTAATAGCTATTTTAAAAAATCAAAATAAAAACTAACTGTTATTTTAAACAGAACTATAGATATAACTAGAGAAAAGGAAGGGTGTTTTCATGTACGATATTTCCGGATGGAAACATGTATTTAAGCTTGATCCAAATAAGGAGTTAAGCGATGAATATTTAGAAATGATTTGTGAATCTGGAACGGATGCTGTTATTGTAGGCGGAAGTGATGGAGTTACAATTGATAACGTATTACACATGCTAGTTAGCATTCGTAGATATGCAGTTCCTTGTGTATTAGAGGTTTCTGATGTAGAAGCAATTACACCAGGATTTGATTTTTATTACATCCCAAGTGTTTTAAATAGCCGAAAAGTAGAATGGGTAACAGGTGTTCATCATGAGGCATTGAAAGAATTTGGGGATATTATGGACTGGGACGAAATTTTTATGGAAGGGTATTGTGTTTTAAATCCTGAAGCGAAAGTAGCCCAGCTTACAGATGCGAAATGTGATTTAACAGAAGATGACGTTATTGCATATGCGCGTTTAGCAGACAAGTTATTACATTTACCGATATTTTATTTAGAATATAGCGGTACGTATGGAGATGTTGAACTTGTTAAAAATGTAAAAGCAGAATTGAAACAAGCCAAGTTATATTATGGCGGTGGTATTTCTAATGCAGAACAGGCGAAAGAAATGGCGCAATATGCTGATACAGTAGTTGTTGGAAATATTATTTATGATGATATAAAATCGGCGTTAAAAACAGTTAAAGCAGTAAAAGGAGAGTAGGTGCAGGCGTATATGAGTATGACAGATAAGTTATTAAACGGTTTAAATCCACAGCAACAAAAAGCAGTACAAACAACGAATGGACCACTTCTACTAATGGCAGGTGCAGGTAGTGGTAAGACACGCGTGTTAACACACCGTATTGCGTATTTGCTTGGTGAAAAAGGTGTAGCACCATGGAATGTACTAGCTATTACCTTCACAAATAAAGCAGCTCGTGAAATGCGCGAGCGTATTGATACACTTGTGGGACCAGAAGCAGAAGATATTTGGATTTCGACGTTCCACTCTATGTGTGTACGTATTTTACGACGCGATATCGATCGTATTGGTATTAATCGTAACTTTACAATTTTAGATTCAGGTGATCAGCTAACTGTAGTCAAAAAAATTATGAAAGAGCGCAATATTGATCCGAAGAAATTTGAGCCGCGCTCTATTTTAGCGGGTATTAGTAATGCGAAAAATGAACTGTTATCTGCGGATAAATATGCAAAAAAAATTACAATGGCTGATCCATATGAAAAATTAACGAGCGATGTATACACAGAGTATCAAAAACGTCTTTTGAAAAATAATTCATTAGACTTTGATGATTTAATTATGACGACGATTCAGCTATTTGAACGTGTTCCAGAAGTATTAGAGTTTTATCAGCGTAAGTTCCAATATATTCATGTTGATGAGTATCAAGATACGAACAAAGCGCAATATCTTCTTGTTAAACATTTGGCAGCACGTTTTAAAAATCTTTGCGTTGTAGGTGACTCTGACCAGTCTATTTATCGCTGGCGTGGTGCAGATATTTCTAACATTTTGTCATTTGAAAAAGACTATGAGAATGCACAGGTAATCTTGTTAGAACAAAACTACCGTTCGTCACAAAATATTTTAAATGCAGCGAATGCTGTTATTGAAAAAAATACGAATCGTAAACCGAAGAAATTATGGACAGACAATCAAGTTGGAAGTAAAATCTCGTATTATCGTGCCGCAACTGAAAAGGACGAAGCATATTTTGTTGCGAAAAAAATTCGTGACGATCTTCAAATGGGGAAACGAAAATACACTGATTTTGCAGTGCTATATCGTACGAATGCTCAGTCTCGTATGGTCGAGGAGATTTTCCTTAAATCTAACATTCCGTACAAAATTGTCGGGGGAACTAAGTTCTACGACCGTAAAGAGATTAAAGATATTTTGGCGTACTTACGTTTAATCGGTAATCCAGATGATGAAATTAGTTTTGCACGTATTATTAACATGCCAAAGCGTGGTATTGGTGCGACTTCTATCGATAAAATTATTAATTATGGTGTGCAAAACGGAATTTCATTAACTGCTGTATTTGATGAGATTGAGCATGTTGGAGTAAGTGCAAAAATTACAAAGGCAGTAAAAGAATTCGCAAATTTATTACACAACTGGGTAAATATGCAAGAGTATTTATCTGTTACAGAATTAGTAGAAGAAGTTATTGAAAAAACAGGCTATCGCGATATGTTGAAAAATGAGCGTTCTTTAGAAGCGGAAGGTCGTTTAGAAAACTTAGACGAATTCTTATCTGTTACGCAAACATTTGAATCTCAAAGTGAAGATAAGAGCCTTGTTGCATTCTTAACAGATTTAGCACTTGTTGCTGATATTGATCGTGTAGATGAAGACCCAACTGCTGGTGAAGAAGTTATTTTAATGACGATGCACTCAGCAAAAGGATTAGAGTTCCCGGTTGTCTTTATTGTTGGTTTAGAGGAAGGGATATTCCCTCATACTCGTTCTCTTATGGAAGAGGATGAAATGCAAGAAGAACGTCGTCTTGCTTATGTAGGTATTACTCGTGCAGAAGAAGAGTTATATTTATCTAATGCGCAAATGCGTACTTTATTTGGTAGAACAAGTATGAATGCTGCGTCTCGCTTCATTACAGAAATCCCGGCAGAACTAGTGGAATCATTAAATGAAACAGCGCCGAAGCGTGAAAATTCGTTTGGTGCAAAAGGCAGAACAGCAAGTAGCAGTAAAATGACAACAACAACCACAACACGCTCTCGTTCAGCTTTCGCGCGTCCTGCAGCTAAGACGACAGGCGGTGAGCAAATTGGCTGGGCAGTAGGCGATAAAGCTTCCCACCAAAAATGGGGAATCGGTACAGTTGTAAGTGTAAAAGGTGAAGGTGATGCAAAAGAATTAGATATTGCGTTCCCAAGCCCGATTGGTGTTAAACGTTTGTTAGCAAAATTTGCACCTGTGACGAAACAATAGAAAGGAATGAGGATATGTCAAAAGAGATAGCAAAAAAACGTATAGAAGAACTGCGTGATTTGTTAAATACATTTAATTATCAATATCACGTATTAGACAATCCTTCTGTTTCTGATGCGGAATATGACCGTGATATGCAGGAGCTTATAAAATTAGAAGCAGAGAACCCAGAGTTTATGAGTGAAGATTCTCCCTCCGTTCGCGTTGGGGGAACTATTCTTGATATATTTGAAAAAGTAACACATAAGTCACCAATGTTAAGTTTAGGGAATGCATTTAACGAAGGGGATTTGCGTGATTTCGACAGAAGAGTATGTCAAGGAATTGATGGTGCGAATGTAAGATATATATGTGAATTAAAAATTGACGGGCTTGCCGTTTCGCTTCATTATGAAAAAGGACGCTTCATTCAAGGGGCGACACGTGGTGATGGTGTAACGGGTGAAGATATTACTCAAAATTTAAAAACGATTAAAGCTATCCCACTTCGTTTAAATGAAGAAGTAACGTTAGAAGCCCGAGGCGAAGCTTATATGCCGAAGCGTTCATTCGTTAAACTAAATGAAGAAAAAGAGCAAAATGGAGAAGATGTATTTGCGAATCCGCGTAATGCAGCAGCAGGTTCAATACGTCAACTTGATCCGAAAATTGCAGCGAAGCGTAACTTATCTATGTTTGTGTACGGTCTTGCGAATGTAGAAGAAAAAACAATTCCATCGCACAGTGAATCGCTTGATTTCTTAGGTGAACTCGGGTTTAAGACAAATCCAAATCGCCGTACATGTGAAACAATCGAAGAGGTTATAGCTTATGTAGAAGAATGGCAAGAAAAACGTCCGCATCTTGATTATGAGATTGATGGAATCGTTATAAAAGTAGATGATGTTGCTCTTCAAGAAAGTCTAGGAACTACAGCGAAGAGTCCAAGATGGGCGATTGCTTATAAATTCCCAGCTGAAGAAGTTGTAACGAGATTAACAGGCATTGAATTAAGTGTTGGCCGAACAGGGGTTGTAACACCGACTGCAGAGCTAGAGCCAGTGAGAGTTGCTGGTACGATTGTTCGCCGTGCTTCTTTACATAACGAAGATTTGATTCGTGAAAAAGACATTCGAATTGGTGACTACGTTGTTGTGAAGAAGGCTGGAGATATTATTCCTGAAGTTGTGAACGTTATTTTTGATAAGCGTACTGGTGAAGAAGAAGAATACCGCATGCCAACGCATTGTCCAGCATGTGAGAGTGAACTGGTTCGTTTAGAAGAAGAAGTAGCACTTCGATGTATAAATCCGACTTGTCCGGCTCAAATTCGAGAGGGATTAATCCATTTCGTTTCAAGAAATGCGATGAATATTGATGGACTTGGAGAACGTGTCATTACACAACTCTTTGATGCAGATTATATTCGTACATTTGCTGATTTATATGCATTGACGAAAGAGCAATTATTACAGTTAGAACGTTTTGGTGAAAAATCAGCAACAAACTTAATACAAGCAATTGAAAATTCTAAAGAAAACTCGTTAGAGCGATTATTATTTGGTCTTGGAATTCGCCACGTTGGAGCGAAAGCAGCACGTACATTTGCAGAGCACTTTGAAACGATGGATGAGCTTGTAAAAGCAACAGAAGAAGAACTAAAAGCAATTAATGAAATTGGCGAAAAAATGGCTCAATCTGTTGTGACATATTTTGATAATGAAGATGTATTAGAATTATTACAGCAGTTTAAAGAGTATGGCGTGAATATGACATACAAAGGTATAAAAATTGCAGATTTACAAAATGTTGAATCTTACTTCGCAGGAAAAACGGTTGTTTTAACAGGTAAGCTAGAAGTTATGGGACGAAGTGAAGCGAAGAAGAAGATTGAGGCATTAGGTGGAAAAGTAACAGGAAGTGTTAGTAAGAGTACGGATTTGGTTGTTGCAGGTGAAGCAGCTGGTTCGAAATTAGCACAAGCGGAGAAACATAATGTTGAGGTTTGGAATGAAGAGAGGTTCTTACAAGAGCTAAATAAGTAAGAGGTGCAAACTTACCATGAAAAAAATAGCATTAGCGGTATTAAGCCTTGGCCTACTTGTAAGTGGGTGTAGTGCAGGTGCCGACAAAGATGAAAAAGTGGCTGAGAAATCGGGGAAAGCAAAAGAACAATCAGTTGTTCCAAAATACGCTATTTCGGATGAATATTATAAGACGACGATTCCGTTTGATGGTGGAAATGCACGTGGTTTAGTGGTGCAAGGGTTAAATAGTCGTCTTGATATAGATGAATTTGAAACAGGATTAATGCGAATTGCAAAAGAATCATTTAGTACGAAAGATAGTTTTTTAAAAGGCGGAAGTGCTCTAGATACTCAAACTATACAGATGCTTGTTAAAAGAAAACGTACAGATGCTGAACAAAAGGAACTAGAAGACAAATTAAAAAAAGATGCAGTTAAATTTCCTAATATAGGATTAAACCCTGCATTAGGAACAGGATCCGAATCACTAGAAGTGAAAAATAAAAAAAATCCAATATATATTTCAAATATTTTAGAGCATGATTATTATGTGAAAAAAGGCGATAACGGCGAGGAACATGTTGGTATGGTAGTGGGATTGGCGATGAATTCTGTTCAATATTTTAACGAAGAGCATGGTTACCCACGTGAAGCTACAATCCCGGATGAAAAGATGTTAGCTGAAGGGAAAAAAATGGCGCAAGAAATTTTGAAAGTCATACATCAAAAAAAACCTGAAACAAAAAATATTCCGATAACATTTGCGATTTATCGCCAAGCTCCAAAGTCTTCGCTCGTACCAGGTAACTTTGTTTCTTATGCAAATGTAGAAAAAGGTAGTGAAACGGTTGAAGATTGGAAACAAATTAATGAGAAATACTATTTGTTCCCATCAGAGCAAGCGAAAACAGATAATAAACGTGAAGATCTTGCAAGAGTATCCAACTTTAAGGCAAAACTAAGCGATTATTTCCAAGGCGACTATACAGCTGTTATTGGTACTGGTATGTATAGAGATGATGAATTAAGAGAAATGAAGCTTGATATTCCTGTCCAGTTTAATGGAAAAGCTGAAATAATTGGTTTTACACAATATGTGGCAGGGCTTGTTATGGAATACTTCCCAAATTATATGAAAGTACAAGTAACGATTAAATCTGTAGAACGCCCAGAAGCTATTATTATACGTGAAGCAAAACAAGATGAACCACTTGTGAAAATTTTAGATTAAATATGAAGGCTGTTCCTCTATGGAACAGCTTTTTTTCTTATGTAATTTTGTTATAATTTAAAATGTTGTAAATAATAGGGGTAAGGGGTAAAGTTCATGGAAGAATTAAGTTTTCAAGTCATTATTTTATTAATTGCATTCGGTTTTTTAGCAGCTTTTATTGATTCCGTTGTTGGAGGAGGAGGGTTAATTTCGCTTCCTGCGCTTATGTTTGTTGGCTTATCGCCAGCTTCGGCAATTGCAACGAATAAATTAGCAGCAACAATGGGGACGTTTACGAGTGCGATGTATTTCATTCGATCAGGAAAAGTTGATTTTAAAATTGTAGGAAAGTTAATCCCGTTAACTATTGTTGGAGCTGTTGCAGGTGCTTTAGTAGTAAAATTTATTCCATCGGATATTTTACGCCCATTAGTACTTGTAATGTTGGTATTTATTGCTATTTATATTATTGCAAAAAAGAATTGGGGAAGTGTGTCTACCTATAAGAAGATGACGCAAAGAAAAACATTAATATTTTTCTTTGTTATTTTAATGATAGGATTTTATGATGGATTTTTTGGACCAGGGACAGGGTCATTTTTAATTTTTGCATTTTTATTAATTGGTTTGGATTTTATTCAAGCAGCAGCATCCGGAAAACTTTTGAATTTTGTTAGTAATATTGTATCTTTAATTACTTTTTTATTTTTAGACATAATTCATTTTGAATACGGTATTATCATGGGATTATCAATGATCTTAGGTGCTTATTTGGGATCGAAGTTTGCGGTTCAAAAAGGCGTTGGATATGTAAGGACTTTATTTTTATTAGTTACTATATTATTGATCGGGAAAAATGTTTTGGAATATACTCATATTTTGTAGATTCATACGCATGTATGAATCTCTTTTTTTTATTATATTTTAAAAATTTATTAATTTTTAAAATATAAGTCTAGGAATATTTGAATAAATCTAAATTATCGTGTAGAATAATGTTGTAAAATGTAAACGTTTTTCTAAGGGGAGGCTAAAAAAAATGGTAGTAGCATACAAACATGAGCCATTTACAGATTTTTCAGTGGAGGCTAACAAATTAGCGTTTGAAGAAGGTTTAAAGAAAGTAGAATCTTATCTTGGACAAGACTATCCATTAATTATTGGGGGAGAAAAAATCACTACAGAAGACAAAATTGTTTCTGTAAACCCTGCAAATAAAGAGGAACTTGTTGGTCGTGTTTCAAAAGCAAGCCGTGAGTTAGCTGAAAAAGCAATGCAAGTAGCGGATGAAACATTCCAAACTTGGAGAAAATCAAAGCCAGAAATGCGTGCAGACATTTTATTCCGTGCTGCAGCAATCGTTCGTCGCAGAAAACATGAATTCTCTGCTATTCTTGTAAAAGAAGCAGGTAAGCCATGGAATGAGGCAGATGCTGATACAGCAGAAGCAATCGACTTTATGGAATATTATGGTCGTCAAATGTTAAAATTAAAAGACGGTATTCCAGTAGAAAGCCGTCCAATTGAATATAATCGTTTCTCTTACATTCCATTAGGAGTAGGTGTTATCATTTCTCCTTGGAACTTCCCATTCGCAATTATGGCAGGTATGACAACAGCTGCTTTAGTTTCTGGTAACACAGTATTACTAAAACCAGCTAGTACAACTCCTGTAGTAGCAGCGAAATTTATGGAAGTATTAGAAGAAGCTGGATTACCAGCTGGCGTAGTAAACTTCGTTCCAGGTAACGGTTCTGAAGTTGGTGACTACTTAGTAGATCATCCTCGTACACGTTTCGTAAGCTTCACGGGATCTCGTGATGTAGGTATCCGTATCTATGAGCGTGCAGCGAAAGTAAACCCAGGCCAAATTTGGTTAAAACGCGTTATCGCTGAAATGGGCGGTAAAGATACAATCGTTGTTGATAAAGAAGCAGATCTTGAATTAGCAGCTAAGTCTATCGTTGCATCAGCATTCGGATTCTCAGGACAAAAATGTTCTGCATGTTCTCGTGCAGTAATCCACGAAGATGTATACGATCACGTATTAAATCGTGCTGTTGAATTAACGAAAGAATTAACAGTTGCTAACCCAGCAGTATTAGGTACAAACATGGGTCCTGTTAATGACCAAGCTGCATTCGATAAAGTAATGAGCTATGTTGCAATTGGTAAAGAAGAAGGTAGAATCTTAGCAGGTGGCGAAGGAGACGATTCTAAAGGCTGGTTCATCCAACCAACAATCGTTGCTGACGTTGCAGAAGATGCTCGCTTAATGAAAGAAGAAATCTTCGGACCAGTAGTAGCATTCTGTAAAGCAAAAGACTTCGATCATGCACTTGCAATTGCAAACAATACGGAATACGGTTTAACAGGTGCTGTTATTACTAACAACCGTGACCATATTGAAAAAGCACGTGAAGACTTCCACGTTGGTAACTTATACTTCAACCGTGGATGTACTGGTGCAATCGTAGGTTACCAACCATTCGGTGGCTTTAACATGTCTGGTACAGACTCTAAAGCTGGTGGACCTGATTACTTAGCACTTCACATGCAAGCAAAAACTACTTCTGAAACTTTATAAGAAATAGTAGAGGAGCTCTTCACAAAATGTGAAGAGCTCCTTTTAAAATTGAAACCCCATATATTACCGTCGTTCGAAGAGAATGAGCTAAAACCTATTAATAGCGGGATAAACATGTAAACAGAAATAAAATAATGAGAAAAGTTGACTTATTAGTCATATTTTTTAGTATTCATTTTGAGAATTTCCTGTATAATACAATTTGAAAGAAAATCTATGGTTCGACAAGGAACACTCTTTTCGGTTTTGCTCACTGAAAGGAGTGTTTTTTTATGTAGCTAAAAATTCTTTCGTGCTTATTACATTTGCATATACGCCATTTAAACTAGCTAAAATTGTATTGTGAATATAAACAGCTGGTATAGTAGCGTTCTTAAAAGAAAGGTCTTTTGTAGCACAAGCATCGTGTATAACGGTACATTGAAAACCAAAATCAAATGCAGCCCTTACTGTAGCATCAATACACATATGAGTCATCATCCCGCATACGACGACATGTTCAATGTCTAAACGCTGTAATTGCTCTAGAAGATTAGTTTCTCGGAAGCTATTTGGATAATGTTTGACTATAACTGTTTCTTCTCTAAGTGGACGTACGCTTTCGTGAATATGTACACCTTCTGTATTAGGTAGGAAAAAAGTAGCGTCATCTTTTATAGCTACGTGTTGGATATGAAAAATAGGTTCGCTGTTTGTTCTAAAGTGTTGTAATAACTGATTAGCATATTCGCTTGCTTCTACTGGATTACGCAATTCCATCTTTCCATTTGGAAAATAATCGTTTTGAATATCGACGAGTAAAAGAGCTGTTTTCATATATTTATCTGCCTCCGAGTTTCATATTCAAATAAATTTATTCAATTTGTAGAGAGGATTCTCCTGTTTAAAAATATGAGGAAGAAGAATTTTAAATAACCTTGAAAGTTACTATTTTCTCATGAATTTTCATCTGAAAATTTTAATAAAGGAATAATTAATATTTTTCTAAAAAATGTATTGACTCTTATTATTCTGAGTTCTATAATGAGAATTAATTAAATGACAATTAAATCGATACATTCTTATCCAGAGAGGTGGAGGGACTGGCCCTACGATACCTCAGCAACGGGTTTTTTAATACCGTGCTAACTCCAGCAAGCCATATAAAGGCTTGGAAGATGAGAAGATGTGAACGAGTACATATAAGTGCTCTCCTTCTTATCTTTATGGTTGATAAGAAGGAGAGCACTTTTTATTTTACCTCGAAAGCTCTACTTCAAGTTTTTACAGCATATAGGAGGGGGAAAAATGATTTCTTTTAACAATGTAAGTAAAGTGTATGAATCAGCTGGGCAATCTGTTCATGCGGTGGAGGATGTAACATTATCAGTTGAGAAAGGCGAAATTTTTGGCATTATCGGTTTTAGTGGCGCTGGAAAGAGTACATTATTACGCTTAGTAAATATGTTAGAGAGACCAACGTCAGGAACGATTGCAATAGATGATAAAGATATTACATCATTATCGACAAAAGAATTACGCAAACTAAGACAAAGAATCGGAATGATTTTTCAAAGCTTTAATTTATTTAATTCAAGAACAGTGTTTGGGAATATTGCTTATCCATTAAAGTTAGCGAAATTGCCAAAGAACGAGATAAAGGAACGAGTGAATGAACTGCTGAAGTTTGTAGGGTTAGAAGATAAAGCAAACTATTATCCAGAACAGCTATCAGGGGGACAAAAGCAACGTGTTGGTATTGCTAGAGCACTTGCGACATCGCCAGATATTCTTATATGTGATGAGGCAACATCAGCCTTAGATCCAGAAACGACGACAGAAATTCTAAACTTATTAAAGAAAGTAAATCGAGAATACAATTTAACAATTCTTCTTATTACACATGAAATGCATGTTGTGAAAGAAATTTGTCACCGTGTAGCTGTAATGGAGAAGGGAAAAGTTATTGAAGAAGGAAAACTGTTCGATGTTTTCACGCAACCAAAAACAAAGACGACTCAAAACTTTGTACGTTCTGTTATTAATGATCATTTACCAGAAAGTGTTCTAGCGAAAATTCAAAATGGTGGTCAAATTTATCGTCTAACATTTACTGGTGAGGAGACGGGACAGCCGGTACTATCATATATCGCAAAAAACTATAACGTCGATGTAAATGTACTGTACGGAAATATTATTGAACTTCAAAATGTGCTATTTGGAAATCTGCTTGTAGAATTGCAAGGTGAGCAGAGGGAAATTCAAAAAGCATTACAACATCTAAGACTGCAAGTGCAGCTGAAGGAGGTAGAAGCTCATGCGAGTTGATTGGAGTATATTTTGGCCGCGCATACTAGATGCGACGGGGGATACCCTCTTAATGGTAATTGTAACCCTTATATTCGCTACAATTCTGGGTATACCTCTAGGTTTACTTTTATATGTAACGAGAAAAGGAAACTTTTTAGAAAATAAATGGGTCTTTTCTATTCTTAACATCATAATTAATACAATTCGTCCGGTACCATTCATTATCTTTTTAGTAGCTTTAAGTCCACTAACGAGAAGCGTTATTGGAACGACGATTGGAACAGCAGCAGCAATTTTCCCGATGACGTTAGTCGCATCAATTGGTATTGCTAGAATGGTTGAAACAAATCTTGTTTCCGTTCCGAAAGGAGTAATTGAGGCAGCACAAGCAATGGGCGCCTCGCCAATTAGAATCGTTTTTGAAATCCTTGTACCAGAAGCGTTAGCACCATTAATCTTAGGTATCACATTTATGACAGTTGGTTTAATTGAATTTTCTGCAGTTGCTGGGCTTGTTGGTGGTGGCGGTCTTGGTGACTTGGCAATGACATATGGTTATCAACGTTTTGATACATCAGTTATGTTTGTAACGGTTGTTTTACTTATTATTCTCGTACAGATAGCTCAAAATTTAGGAAACTACTTTGCGAAAGTCTTGTTACGTAGATCATAAAAAGGAAGAGAGGAAAAGAAAATGAAGAAAATTTTAGCATTTGCATTATCAGCGATTGTAGGAGTCTCAGCATTAAGTGGCTGCTCAAGTGGAGACACGGGTGCAGGAGCGAAAGAAAAAGTAGTTCGCGTCGGTGTAACTGGAACGGATGGAGACGCTTGGGAAATTTTGAAGAAAAAAGCTGAAAAAGAAGGGATTAAGATTAAACTGGTGGAGTTCTCTGATTATACAACTCCAAATAAAGCTTTAGCTGATGGAGATATTGAATTAAACTCATTTCAGCATATTGCTTTCTTAGAGCAATTTAAAAAAGAGCATAAGTTAGATATTACAGCTGTTGGTACAACACAAATTGCGCCAATGGGTTTATACTCTGAAAAATATAAGAAGGCAAATGAAATTCCAGATGGTTCAGAAATTGCAATTCCAAACGATCCAACGAACCAAGCACGTGCATTAAAACTTCTTGATGCAGCTGGAGTATTAAAGCTTAAAAAAGATTTTGGCTTATTTGGAGATCCAAGCGGCATTGCTGAAAATCCGAAGAAGTTAAAAATCACGCCGGTTATCGCACAGCAAACACCTCGTGTGTTAAAAGATGTAGCGGCATCAGTTATTAATAACGGTGTTGCTGGTCAAGCTGGATTAGATCCAGCGAAGGATCCTATTTTCTTAGAAGATCCAAAGAATGAAAATGCGAAGCCATATATTAATATTTTTGCAGCTCGTACGAAAGATAAAGATGATCCAACACTGAAAAAAGTAATTGAATTATACCATTCAAAAGAAGTAACAGATGCAATTAAGAAAGAAACAAATGATGGTTCAATTTCAGTAGATCTTTCACTTGAGGAGCTTGAAAAAATCGTAAAATAATCATTGGGTTTAATGGACTAACAGAAGGAACCCCTCCGCTGTTAGTTCGTTCAACATATAAACTTAACAAACAAACCCTAATTCTGTACCTTCCAATTTTGTATAACATAGAATCCAATGTTTGTTAAGTAGAGTGATAGACCAGGAACTTTCCTGGTCTTTTTTTATGAATGAAAGTAGCTAGCGAACAGTAAGGTAATCCAAATTATAATGGGATAAGAAAATAAGCTGAAAAGGATTGTAATTACGAATTGATTTTGATGAATTAAGTGTTTTTTTGATAAAAAAAAGAAAATAGAAAAGAGAGTAATGAAAAATGCTGATATTACGCCGGGGTTATAGGAGCGATAAATGAAAAACAAAATAATATGTTGAACAGAGTTGAAGAAGATGGCCCCTTGTATAAAAATAATCCAGCATATAGAAGACAAGAAGTTAAGTTGATATAGAAAGACGATAAGTAATACAAAGATTGTTAATACGGAAATGGCAATGAAAAATTGTTGGCTAGTTATAAGACAGATTGAAAATTGATTAGCAAGATATTGTGGCATTTGGAAAGCTTCTTCAAGGTTATGAATGAAAAATAATAAGGGAATGATCCAGAGTATAGTAGTGGAATGCTTTTTCATCAACTTACATCACTCCAATAAAGTATAGAAAGCCTAAAAAAGGCCCTCTATACAGAGATAGTTATTCAATTATGATATTTTTTAAATTAACTTCATGATGCTCTCGTTCTTTCGGATAAGCAGCTAGTTCCTCTTGTAAAATATTTAATATTTGCTTAGCTGATTGCTGGATTGGATTAGGTAGTTCTTCTAATATATGCATCCCGACTTTTACTTTTGTACGAATTATCCTTCGTAGTAATTCCTCATGCATGTACTACACCCCCAAAGCGAATATTTAGTACATCTTCTTCAAATTTTGCTCCTTGAATAGAAAGGTGTGTTAATGTTTTTGGTAACGTGATGTTCCGTTTAACAGAACCCGCTCGAATAATAAGTTCATCACCTTTTTGATTTAAGGAAAGTTCACTTTTGTTTGAGAAGGGAATGGACAGAACGAAAATATACTCATCGCCATCCTTTTTTACATATTGTGTGCGCCCGTTAAATTTCACTTCAGTAGGACAATGATCAGTTTTAAATAAAGCATCGCCTACACGTTCTAACATAGACAAACCAACAACTTCTTGTTCAAACATTGGAGCTTCGTAAATAGGAAGTGGATCAAAACTATTTTGAATTAATGTTTTATATTTCTTTTGCGTATCTTTCCATGCTTGAAAATAAGGATCGGTGACGGTGTTAGGGATGACGCGATTAATCATAATGGCATCTACGTTATAATCGTATAAATTTAAATAAGTAAAGCTGCGCTGAGCTTCTTTAATGACCATTTTTTCAGGATTTAAAACGATGCGGATACTTGTTACTTCTCGGTTTGATAAAATATCTCTCATTTCTCCGAGCTGTTCAAGTGTATTTGTTAATTCGTCCATAATATCGTCGGTTGGAAGAGGGACACCAAGGAGTGGTTGAGCTACAGGACGAACGACTTTTAAAACTTTTCTTTTAATAGGAAATAATTTTTCCATCCACCAGCCGAGCATGTCTGGAAAGCTTAGCATTGCTAATGTTTCTCCTGTTGGGGCACAATCAATAATGATAACATCATATGTGTTTTGTTTATAATAATCGAGTACGCGAAGTAGGCTAATTAAATCTTCCATACCAGGAAACATCGTTAATTCTTCTGTTGTAATATCATCGGCTGCTTTGGAAGTGAAGAGTAGTGTAATATATTTCTGTAATTTTCCCCATCCTTTTTCCATCTCATAAATCGTATTAATTTCTTGTGCCCACAAATTTTTACGAACTTCTAATGGCTCAGAAGATAGCTTTATACCAAATGAATCTCCTAAACTATGAGCAGGATCTGTGCTCATTACTAATGTTTTTAATCCTTGCTTCGCACTTTGAATTGCTGTCGCTGCTGAAATGCTAGTTTTTCCTACGCCACCTTTACCTGTATACAAGATAATTCTCATCATTCATATCCCCTTTGTTTCGAATGTCGAATATTACGAGTGTCGAAGTAAATGGTTGAATAAAAACCCAGATAGGGTTTTATTCAATCGGAATGTTTTTCATTTTAGGTGTAGAAACCTTTTCTTCTGTTTTTTGCTGTGAGGTAGCAATGTGATTCATAATCTTTTGGAAGATTTGTAGTAAGAATGCTTTTTCTTCTTCTGACAATGCTTCTGTCACTAAGCTAAAGTAATGGGCTGCATTTTGTTTTACTTCTTGAACGAGCATTACGCCGATTTCTGTTAACCGAATTAATACAATACGTCGGTCGTTTTCATCACGGTAGCGTTCAATATATCCCTTTTTTACAAGGCGATTTACAACGCCCGTCGTTGTACTCATCGGTATATCAAGAAGGTCAGCAATTTTCGTCATTGTAATATCTGTATTTCGTTCCATCCAAAGTAAACAAAATACTTCTGTTTTAGAAAGTGTTAAATCTAGGCTTACCCATTCTTCAGGATAGAAAAGTTTCTTGGCGTTATCTAGCAGTAAGTCTAAAAAATGTTCATATTGCAACAATTAATTCCACTCCCGTATATTTCGAGGTTCGTAATATTTATTTTTATTTTATGTAGAATAGAAATAATTGTCAATGATTTTAATTATTTTTTCAGATTAGGCAGAAAACTTTCTTTGAAATAGTATTCTTTTATGATAGATTTATAAATATAAAACTAGAATTTACATAAAAATCCATCATGGTAAATATACTTATCTATAATGGGTATACAGCTAACGAGGGGGAGAACGATGAGAAGACGTAATACGCAAGCGTTCACGTTTTTAGCATGGACTTCATTTGTTTGTGCGCTTTCAGGTATGCTAATTGGGATTTATACGTTAGATGAAACGCTTAGTGTAAAAGGATACTATTTAATTGGAACATTATTTTTAACGATGTCTTGTTTTGTATTACAAAAAACAATTCGTGATAATGAAGAAGATAACGAGAGATTTCCAAAAAATAAACCGTTAGATAAAGAGTAAATTGTAAAGAAAGGCGTTTGCCTTTCTTTTTTTATGTAAAAATGGCGTAAGTACTCTGTGTTGACTTGCTTGAAGTACTGAAAATTTGGTATCATCAATAGTATTGTAGATTGAACGATATATTATGGAGGTGGCCTAGCCGTGTCAAGAATTTCCGTTGAGAATGTAAAGCACGTAGCACATTTAGCACGTCTTGCAATTACTGATCAAGAAGCAGAAAAATTTCAAAAACAACTAGATGCAATTGTTACATTTGCAGAACAGTTAAATGAATTAGATACAACAGATGTAAAACCAACAACTCATGTATTAACTATGAAAAATGTTATGCGTGAAGATGTACCAGAAAAAGGTTTACCAGTCGAAGAAGTATTAAAAAATGCACCGGATCACAAAGATAATCAAATCCGTGTTCCAGCAGTATTAGAATAGAGGAGGGGAATTTCGATGTCATTATTTGATCATTCAGTATCAGAGTTACATAAGAAGTTAAACAGCAAAGAAATTTCCGTTACGGATTTAGTAGAAGAATCTTACAAACGTATTGCGGATGTTGAAGATAACGTAAAAGCTTTTCTTACATTAGATGAAGAAAATGCACGCGCAAAAGCGAAAGAATTAGATGCAAAAATCGGCGCTGAAGATAATGGTTTATTATTCGGTATGCCAATTGGTGTAAAAGATAACATTGTAACTAACGGCCTTCGTACAACTTGTGCGAGCAAAATGCTAGCAAACTTCGATCCAATTTATGATGCGACAGTTGTGCAAAAGCTAAAAGCTGCTGACACGATTACAATCGGTAAATTAAACATGGACGAGTTTGCAATGGGTTCTTCAAATGAAAACTCAGGATTCTACGCTACGAAAAACCCCTGGAACTTAGATTACGTTCCGGGCGGATCTAGTGGTGGTTCTGCAGCAGCTGTAGCAGCAGGAGAAGTACTATTCTCTCTAGGTTCTGATACGGGTGGTTCTATCCGTCAGCCAGCTGCATATTGCGGTGTTGTAGGTTTAAAACCAACTTACGGACGCGTATCTCGTTACGGATTAGTAGCATTCGCATCTTCACTTGACCAAATCGGACCGATTACACGTACAGTAGAAGACAATGCATACTTATTACAAGCTATTTCAGGTATTGACCGCATGGATGCAACTTCTGCAAACGTTGAGGTTGGAAACTATTTAGCTGGTTTAACAGGCGATGTTAAAGGTTTACGCATTGCTGTACCGAAAGAATACTTAGGCGAAGGTGTTGGCGAAGAAGCTCGTGAGTCAGTACTAGCTGCTTTAAAAGTATTAGAAGGTATGGGCGCAACTTGGGAGGAAGTATCTCTTCCGCACTCTAAATACGCTCTAGCAACGTATTACTTACTATCTTCTTCTGAAGCATCTGCTAATCTTTCACGCTTTGATGGCGTGCGTTACGGTGTTCGTTCTGATAATGTAAATAACTTATTAGATCTTTACAAAAACACACGTAGTGAAGGTTTCGGTGATGAAGTTAAACGTCGTATTATGCTTGGTACATTTGCCCTTAGCTCTGGTTACTATGATGCATATTACAAAAAAGCACAACAAGTACGTACATTAATTAAGAACGACTTTGAAAATGTATTTGCTAACTATGATGTTATTATTGGACCAACAACACCAACTCCGGCATTTAAAGTGGGAGAAAAAGTTGACGATCCAATGACGATGTATGCAAATGACATTTTAACAATCCCAGTAAACTTAGCAGGTGTTCCAGCGATTTCAGTTCCATGTGGATTCGGTGCTAACAACATGCCACTTGGTCTACAAATCATTGGTAAACACTTCGATGAAGCGACAATTTACCGCGTTGCACATGCGTTTGAGCAAGCAACGGACTATCATACAAAAAAAGCAAGTCTGTAAGGAGGCGAGCATAGATGAATTTAGAAACAATTATTGGTTTAGAGGTTCACGTTGAGTTAAAAACAAATTCGAAAATTTTCTCTGCGAGTCCAACAGAATTCGGAGCGGAGCCAAATACACAAACAAGTGTAATTGACTTAGGATACCCAGGGGTACTTCCTACTTTAAATAAAGAAGCAGTTAACTTTGCAATGAAAGCTGCAATGGCATTAAACTGTGAAATCGCAACGGAAACAAAGTTTGACCGTAAAAACTATTTCTATCCAGATAACCCGAAAGCTTACCAAATCTCTCAATTTGATAAGCCAATTGGTGAAAATGGTTGGATTGAAATCGAAGTAGACGGTAAAAAGAAACGTATCGGTATTACACGTCTTCATTTAGAAGAAGATGCTGGTAAATCAACGCATACAGCTGATGGTTCATTAGTAGACTACAACCGTCAAGGTATGCCTTTAATCGAGATCGTATCTGAGCCAGATATGCGTACGCCAGAAGAAGCATATGCATACTTAGAGAAGTTAAAATCAATCATTCAATACACTGGTGTATCTGATTGTAAGATGGAAGAAGGTTCTCTGCGTTGTGATGCGAATATTTCTCTTCGTCCAGTTGGACAAGAGAAGTTCGGTACAAAAGCGGAACTGAAAAACTTAAACTCATTCACTTACGTACAAAAAGGTCTTGAGCATGAGCAAGTGCGCCAAGAAAAAGAACTGTTATCTGGTGGTATCATCCAACAAGAAACACGTCGTTATGATGAAGCAACGAAGAAAACAATCTTAATGCGTGTGAAAGAAGGATCTGACGATTACCGTTATTTCCCGGAGCCAGACTTAGTTGAACTTTACATCGACGATGAGTGGAAAGAAGCAGTTCGTGCCTCTATTCCAGAACTTCCAGATGCGCGTAAAGCTCGCTACGTTGCAGAAATTGGCTTACCAGCTTATGATGCACACGTATTAACATTAACGAAAGAAATGTCTGATTTCTTTGAAGCAACTGTTGCAGACGGTGCTGATGCGAAATTAACATCGAACTGGTTAATGGGTGAAGTACTTGCATACTTAAACAAACAACAAAAAGAATTAAAAGACGTTGCATTAACGCCTGCTGGTTTATCTAAAATGGTTCAATTAATTGAAAAAGGTACAATTTCTTCTAAAATCGCGAAGAAAGTATTTAATGAATTAATTGAAAAAGGTGGAGACCCAGAAGAAATCGTTAAAGCGAAAGGTCTTGTTCAAATTTCTGACGAGGGTACACTTCGTAAAGTTGTAACAGAAATTCTTGATAATAATGAGCAATCTATTGAAGACTTTAAAAACGGTAAAGACCGTGCAATTGGCTTCTTAGTTGGTCAAATTATGAAAGCTACAAAAGGACAAGCAAATCCACCGCTTGTTAACAAAATCTTACTTGAAGAGATTAATAAGCGATAATAGTAGTGACTTTTAAAGATTAAGCAGAAAAACACCCGTACATGGGTGTTTTTCTAGGTTAATCAAACGTTTGTTTAAATGAGACAAAATCGTTTAAACAAACGTTTGATTAACTGTCAAAAGTGGAAAAATGTTTGTATAGCAACTATGGTATGATAGTTGCAAAAAGGTGGGAATAATGATAAATCTAAACATAGAGGTTTTTTTCATCTCATGAAATAATAGATAGTTATTATTTGTTATATGTAAATTTTTATGGAAGAATGGATAGAAATAAAGTGAAACTTTAATCAGTAGGAGGTTCATCCAAAGCTGATTATTAGCCCACACCAATCGGGCATTTACTGCCCGCAAATAGCGGGATAAATTTTTTGGTCAAATAAAAAAAACATTGAAATGAATATTTACTTTTGATGGACTACACGAATCGGGTTCTTACTGCCTGTTTGAGCGGGATAAAAGAAGGATAGGAAGATGAGAGGAGGTAGGCATGGGAATACTGAATAGAAGTTCAGTATGTTCTTTTTCGATACATAAAGAAATTTCCTGTGCTAATAAATGATGAAGCGAGCAAGAATTATTTATAATCCTACTTCTGGGCGTGAGCTATTTAAGAAGAGCTTACCAGAAGTATTACAAAAATTAGAACAAGCTGGCTATGAGACATCTTGTCATGCGACAACGGGTCCTGGAGACGCTACTGTGGCGGCGAGGCAAGCTGCGGATCGTAAGTTTGATGTTGTTATTGCCGCTGGTGGCGACGGTACATTAAATGAAGTAGTAAACGGTTTAGTTGGGCATGAATTCCATCCGAAATTTGGAATTATTCCAGTTGGAACGACAAATGACTTTGCACGTGCGATTGGTGTACCTCGTTCTATTGAAGAGGCAGCAGATATTATTTGCGAAGGAAAAACAGTGCCATTAGACCTTGGTAGAGCGAACGATACATATTTTATTAACATCGCTGGTGGCGGTCGTATTACAGAATTAACATACGAAGTACCGAGTAAGTTAAAGACAGTATTAGGACAGCTTGCTTATTACCTAAAAGGTATCGAGATGTTACCATCATTGCATCCGACATATGTTGAAATTGAGTATGATGGAAAGTTACTACAAGAAGAAATTACGATGTTTTTAATTACGAATACTCGTTCAGTAGGTGGATTTGAAAAGGTAGCACCGTATGCATCTATTAACGATGGGTTATTTGACCTATTAGTACTGAAAAAAGGTTCTATCGCTGATTTAATTAAAGCAGCAACACAAGCACAACGTGGTGAACATATTAATAATCCCAAAGTGTTATATACACAAGCGAACCGAATTAAAGTACATTCACCAGATAAACTAATGATTAATTTAGATGGTGAGTATGGTGGAGATGCACCGATGGAATTCGAAAATATATATCATTGTTTAGAACTATTTGTTCCTGAACATCAAGAGGATGCCCTGTAAAGGCATCCTTTTTTACTTTGTTAAAATGAATTGTAAATTGGGAGTTAGTTTGATTTTTATGGTATTTTTACAATTCTTTTATTTTACATCCATATTTTATTGGTACACTGGAGGAGATAAGAAACGAGAGGTAGGATGCTATGGAGAAGGTAAAAGCAATACTATTTGATAAAGATGGGACATTAATGGATTTTCATTCAATATGGATAAAAGTAGCTGAAGAACTTGTAGCTGAATGTATAAGTTTATATCATTTACCAAGTACAATGCGGCAGACCTTATTAGAAGAGATTGGTGTAGAGGGAGCATTTGTTAATCCAAGGAGTGCAATAGCTGCTGGAACAAGCCTTGATGTAGCGAAGGGGCTTTGTAATTATATTGAGTCTGCTAGAGAAGAAGAGATGCATCAGTGGGTAAGTGAGAAGTTATTTTCCCTTATGTATGAGCATCGTTCGCATATGAAAATGACAGCGGATTTACCGAAAGTGTTACAGGCATTAAAAGATAAAGGATTTATATTAGGGGTAGTCACGGCGGATGATTTCGCACCAACAGAATTATTTTTAAAACAATATAAGTTGGAGAACTTTTTTGATTATATTATAGCCTCGGATACATTCCCTGCGCAAAAACCAGATAAAAAGATTATAGAAGTGTTTTGTGAGAAATTTAATTTAGAATCATGTGAGGTTGCGGTTGTTGGAGATACGCCAACTGATTTACATTTAGCTAAAAATGGCGGTGATTGCTATGCAATTGGAGTCCTTTCTGGTACGGGGGATCGTCCAACATTAGAACCACTTGCTGATTTAGTGTTAGATTCTGTTGGGGAGTTTATTTCTCAATCGGGTGAGTTTTTCTGGGAGAAAGAAAAGTCTAATGTGTAAAGAAAATAAGTCTATAAAGACTCTTAATGAGTCTTTATAGACTTATTTTTTATGCCTGGATACAAAGAATATAGGATAAATGCTAGAAAAGAAAGTTGGCATATATTTTGCAATAAGAAGAGAAAACAATGTAAAGAAAAGGATGGGGTACGCAATGAACACAAAAAAATTTGCTAAAGTAAATGAACAAATTCCAGGACCGAAAGCGGCATCTTTATTAGAACGCCGTCAAAATATAGTACCAAAAGGAGTAAGTAACGGCATCCCAACGTTTGTACAATCTGCAAATGGTGCTCTTGTAACAGATGTTGATGGCAATCAGTACATTGATTTTGCAGGAGCAATCGGGACAATTAACGTAGGGCATTGTCATCCAACGGTTAAAGAAGCGCTCCATAAACAAGTCGATCAATACATTCATACTGGATTTAATGTCATGATGTATGAGCCATATATTGAATTAGCGGAAAAGCTTGCGGCATTGGCACCGGGAAGTTTCGATAAGCAAGTCCTATTTTTAAATAGTGGTGCAGAAGCAGTTGAGAACGCGGTGAAGATCGCTCGTAAATATACGAAGAGACCTGGTATTATCGCATTTTCTAAAGGTTTCCACGGGCGTACATTAATGACAATGACGATGACAAGTAAAGTGAAGCCATATAAATTTGGGTTTGGTCCCTTTGCTCCAGAAGTATATAAAGCGCCATTTCCATACGAATACCGTCGCCCAGAGGGATTAACGGAAGAGCAGTATGATGATTTTATTATTGAAGAGTTTAAGAACTTCTTCATATCGGAAGTAGCACCAGAAACAATCGCAGCTGTTGTAATGGAACCCGTTCAAGGGGAAGGTGGATTTATCGTCCCAAGTAAGAAATTTGTTCAAGAAGTACGCCGCATTTGTTCAGAGAACGGCATCTTATTTGTAGCGGATGAAATACAAACAGGCTTTAGTCGTACAGGAAAATATTTTGCAATTGATCACTATGATGTCGTTCCAGATTTAATTACAGTATCTAAATCGTTAGGTGCTGGTGTACCGATAAGTGGTGTCATTGGACGTAAAGAAATTATGAATGAGTCTGCACCAGGTGAACTTGGTGGAACGTATGCAGGAAGTCCACTAGGATGTGCGGCTGCATTAGCTGTTCTCGATGTAATAGAAAATGAGAAATTAAATGATAGAGCGATAGAATTAGGAAAAGTCGTAATGAACCGATTCGAAGAGATGAAAAATAAATATCATTGCATCGGCGATGTGCGTGGGTTAGGTGCAATGTGTGCATTTGAGGTCGTTCAAGATTGTAAGACGAAAGCACCTGACAAAACGTTAACGGCTAATTTATGTGCAGAAGCAAATAAGCGTGGGTTACTGTTATTATCAGCAGGGACATATGGAAATGTTATCCGTGTGTTAATGCCTTTAATTATTACAGATGAGCAACTTGAAGAAGGTTTAACAATAATTGAAGAATCATTGCAAGCTTGTTATGAGCAAACAAACATCGCTCGAGTTTAAAAACTGAAGTATAAATAGCAAACATTCTAGCTGACTCTATATTAAATGCAGAAAATTCACTTTATAATAAAGGTAGTGAAGTGGATCGATGGATTTGAAGGTAGGGGTGGCTAGGATGGTTGCAGAAAAGGAACGAGTGTTAATGGATTTAAAAGATGTATTTGAATATGCGTTTGACGAAATTTTTGTTACAGATGAGCAAGGGATCGTTGTGCGTGTAAATAGTACATGTGAAAGGCACTACCAACTAGCTGCAGAAGAGTTAGTTGGTAAGCATGTAAAAGAACTACAAAAGGATGGAATCTTTTATCCATCAGCGACATTAGAAGTGATTGAAAAAAAGAGGCCAATTGAACTCGTTCAAACTACAAAATCAGGAGAGTATTTACACGTTCGTACAAGGCCTGTTTTTGATGATGAGGGAAATTTAAGAAGAGTGATTAGTTATTCTCGCGACCTTACTGAACTCTATCAATTACGTCAAAAGGTAGAGGAAATGGATAATCAGCTAAAAACATATAAAAAAGAATTAAGAGAAACATATGAGCATGAAGGACTTATTTTTAAAAGTCTAGCTATGCAAAAAATAGTCGATACAATCAAAAAAGTATCTGTAGTGGATAGTACTGTTCTCGTTTTAGGCGAGACTGGAGTAGGAAAAAGTCGATTAGTACGCCATTTACATGAAGTGAGTCATCGGAAGAATGAAAGTTTCTATGAAATTAATTGTGCGGCATTGCCAACTAATTTAATTGAATCGGAGCTTTTTGGATATTCAGGTGGATCTTTTACAGGTGCGAATCGTGAAGGGAAAAAGGGACTATTAGAATCCGCGCATAAAGGAACTCTTTTTTTAGATGAAATCGGTGAAATGCCGCTTGAAATTCAAGCGAAGCTTTTGCAAGTATTGCAAGAAAAAACATTTCGTCCTATAGGCGGAAGAGAATTAAAAAAAGTGGATGTTCGAATTGTGGCGGCAACAAATAGAGATTTAAGCGAGATGGTGAAACAAGGAACATTTCGGAAAGATTTATACTATCGTTTGAATGTCATTCCAATTGGAATTCCCCCGCTTAGGGAAAGAACAGAAGATATTTTGCCGCTTATTTATCATTACTTGCAGCACTTTAATAAAAAGTACGGACGTGATGTGAAACTAGCGCCGAGTACGTTACAAATGTTTGTTGGATATTCGTGGGAAGGGAACAATAGAGAAATAGAGAATGTAATTGAGAGAATTGTTATTACTGTTGATGATGTTGTAACGGTAGAGGATTTGCCACTCTCTATGCAAGAGGCTGCAGTTGAACAATCGGGGCAAAGCCTTTATAAAATGCTGGAAGAGGTAGAGAGAAATATAATTCTTAAAGCGTATAAAACGTATGGATCAAGTTATAAAGTGGCTGAGTTTTTGCAAATTAGTCAATCTGCTGCTACTAGGAAAATTAAGAAGTTCATAGAGGAGGAAGAAAACATTGGATAAAAAGGCGACTTTCGTAAGTATAGATAAAAAGGCGATGTATATAAATGGTGAGTGGATTACACTACAAGAACAAATTGAAGTAAATAATCCTGCGACGAAGGAAATATTTGCAACTGTACCAAAAGGCGGAGTAACAGAGGCAAAGCAAGCTGTTGATGCTGCACATGAAGCTTTTAAAACGTGGTCTAAGTTAACAGCAGCAGATCGTGCCATGAAGTTAAAAAAATGGTTCACGCTTATTGATAAAAATAAAGAAGAGATCGCAGCGATTATGACGAAGGAACAAGGAAAGCCATTTGCAGAAGCGCTTGGTGAAGTAAATTATGCAAATAGTTTTGTTGAATGGTATGCAGAAGAGGGGAAACGTGTATATGGTGAAATGATTCCTGCTTCTCATCCGAATAAGCGCATTTTAGTTATGAAGCAACCAGTTGGCGTTATGGCAGCTATTACACCTTGGAACTTCCCGGCAGCGATGATTACGAGAAAGGTAGCCCCAGCGCTTGCAGCAGGCTGTACAGCCGTTGTGAAACCGGCAAGTCAAACGCCATTAACTGCATTGAAATTAGCTGAATTAGCTCATGAAGCGGATATTCCAAAGGGTGTAATTAATATCGTAACAGGTAGTGCAAAAGCAATTGCTGATACGTGGATGGAAGATGGTCGCGTTCGAAAAGTGTCCTTTACAGGGTCAACAGAAATCGGGAAAGAGTTAATGGCTAGTGCTGCACAAACGATGAAAAAAGTTTCGCTTGAGTTAGGTGGTCACGCTCCGTTTATCGTAATGAATGATGCAGATTTAGATAAAGCAGTAGAAGCGGTGATTGGTTCGAAATTCCGTAACGCAGGACAAACGTGTATATGTACAAACCGAGTATTCGTTCAAGAAAAAGTATACGAAGTATTTGTAGAGAAGTTCCAAAAGGCAGTAAGGCAGTTGAAAGTAGGAGACGGTTTCGGTGACGGAACGACTGTTGGACCACTTATTGATGAGAATGCAGTTTCAAAAGTACAAGAACATATTGAAGATGCTATTCAAAAAGGTGGAACAGTTTTATATGGTGGTCAAAAGGTCGCAGAGTTAGAGGGACATTTCATTCAACCGACTGTAATTGGGTTGGCAAATGATACGATGCTTTGTATGAATGAAGAAACATTTGGTCCAGTGGCACCCGTTGCGAAATTTAAAACAGTTGATGAAGTAATCGAACGTGCAAATAATACACCATACGGTTTAGCTGCGTATATTTTCACGAAAGACATTAGCCAAGCATTCCAAATTAGTGAAGCGTTAGAGTACGGTATTATCGGTCTAAACGACGGTCTTCCATCAGTTGCACAAGCACCATTTGGTGGATTTAAAGAAAGTGGTATCGGCCGTGAAGGAGGCCATTTCGGCATCGAGGAATATTTAGAAATTAAATATATTTCATTAGGACTATAAGTAGTATACTAGAATCTCTATAAGGTAACAGAGAAGGAGATTCTAGTATGGTATATTGGCTATTATTACTTGTTACAATTATTTTTGAAGTAGCTGGAACAATCGCAATGAAACTATCAAATGGTTTAACAAAGCTCGTTCCAAGTGTACTTATTTTCGTATTTTATGGAATTTGTTTCAGCGTGTTTGCTATCGTTGTGAAAAAGATCCATTTAAGTATTGCTTATGCTATTTGGTCTGGCGTTGGAACATTACTTATTACAATCATTAGTGTGTACTTTTTTAAAGAGCATATTAGTTTATTTCAAGCATTTTGTATTCTCTTTATCGTATTAGGAGTAATTGGGCTTAAAGTATCATCAGCATCATAAAAGGCTATCTTCCTGTGTGGAAGATAGCCTTTTACTTTTATCCCGCTATTTTCCGGGCAGTAAGACCCTCACCTCAAAATTCAGCGAAAGCAAAGAAGTTAGGTGGGGGATCTGGCTGCCCGGAAAAGCCTAATTGGTGAGGGCTAATTAAAATTTCACTTTATTAAAACGCCCAGTTACCTTTACGGAAGATAGGCTCATGTCTGCCATCAGCTGTAATACCGTCAATATCAAGCTCAGCTGATCCAATCATGAAGTCGTTGTGTGTGATACTAGCGTTTGCGCCGTTTTCAGCAAGTTCTTCTTTAGACATTGTTTTTCCGCCAACTAAGTTAAATGCATAAGCATTTCCGATTGCAAGGTGGCAAGATGCATTTTCGTCAAATAGTGTATTGTAGAATAAAACATTTGTGTTTGAAATTGGTGAGTCATGAGGTACTAAAGCTACTTCTCCTAAGAAGTGAGAACCTTCATCTGTTTCTACTAAATGTTTTAAAGCTTCTTCACCAGCTTCAGCTTTGTAGTCTACGATACGTCCGTTTTCAAATGTTAACGTGAAATTATCGATAATATTACCTGCAAATACTAACGGTTTTGTACTAGAAACTTGGCCGTTTACACCTGTTTTAAGTGGCATTGTAAATACTTCTTCAGTTGGAATATTAGCCATAAATGGTACGTTTTTTTCATTTAAGCTACCAGCGCCAGCCCATACATGTTTTTCTGGAAGTTCGATTGTTAAATCTGTTCCAGGACCTGTATAGTGAAGAGCTTTATAATGCTTTTCGTTTAAGTAATCCACTTTTGTATGTAATGTTTCATCATGTTCTTTCCATGCTTCTACAGGATTTTCTAAATCAGCACGAGTAGCTTTGAAAATAGCATCCCATAACTTTGCTTCTTGTTCTTCTGGCGCTACGTCAGGGAATACTTTCGCAGCCCATTCTTTCGTAGGAACAGAAATTACACACCAGCTTACTTTATCGGCTTGTACGTAATCACGGTATACTTTCATCGCTTCACCAGCTACTTTATGAGCTGTTGCGATACGCGATGGTTCTACACCTTTTAATAAATCAGGGTTTTCTGCATAGATAGACATAAATGCAGCGCCTTCTTTTGCTAATTCTTCACGAGCATGTGCTTTCCAAGAAGGAAATTCAGAGAAAGCTTCTTCAGGAGCTAGATCGAACTTTAAGCGTGTTAACGTCTCATCATTCCAATCCACATATACGTGTTTTGCACCAGATTTATATGCTTTCTCTGTAACGAGGCGTACAAATTGTACAGCTTCAAGAGGTGCGCTAATTGATAAAGTTTGTCCTGGTTGAATATTAACACCAACATTAACTGCAAGAGCTGCATATTTCTCTAACGTTTGTTCAAATGACATATGTATAATCTCCTTTAATTTGAAAGATTTCTTACTATATATAATACAAGAAAATTCTAAAAATATATATAAATATAAAGTGAAAAGAGAGCTCAAAATGTATTGAGCTCTTACATTTACTTAATTGAAGAAGCAAACTGCTCTACAGTCGTTGTATGGTGTATACGAACGCGCTTCATCTTTAACAATTCATCAGGTTCACCCTTCGTAATGAATTGTCCAGGTTTTGTTGTCGTCGCAAATTGATAATACTTCTTCGTTTCTGCAACAACCTTATCATCTACATGACCGAATGGATAAGCAATTGCGATAACAGGCTTACCTGTTATTTTTTCTAGCTTTTCTTTTGAACCTTTTAACTCTTCCTCATAGTTTGTAATTTTCGGCAAGTCTGCATGTGTGGCAGTATGAGATTGCACGGAGAAAATGCCGGAATCAACCATTTCTTTTATTTCAGAAGTAGACAATGCACCTTCTACATCAACGTTATCAACAATCATATATTCTGTTGCTGCCGGTTTAAAAGTATCATCTTTTAGCTTTTGTAAAACGCGAAATGCATTCATATTATTTTTCATACCGTCATCAAATGTAACAAAAATAGGCTTATTTACTTTATTTATATCGCCCCAGCGTTCAAACGTTAACAGCGTATAACCATTGTCCTTTAAATGTTTCATTTGTGCTTCAAAGTTAGCTGGTGATACGAATAAGTCTTTAATACCTTGACCATGATAATCATCAATTGCGTGATACATAAGAACAGGAACCTTTTGTTCGAAAGTAATAGTAGATTTCGTAAGCGGGATTGTTTTCCCATCTTCTTTCATTCCTGTTGCTTCAATTTGGAACTCACCGCGTTTTCCTTCAAATTCCTTTATATCAAAAGGAAGTGTGAATTGTTTCTCTTTTTCTTTAGAAGAAAAAGATTTAGCACTTTCCTTGCCATCAGCTGTGCGCCAAATTTTATATTGTACTTCATTTAAAGAATCTTTTATGTCTGTAATATGAATACTTGTGTTTGTAGATTCGTGTGTAACTGCATTATATGAGATTTTACCTTGTTTTTGCACAGTCTCTTCTTGTTTCTTAATCCCTTGAGCCGTTTTCTCTTTTTTAGGTTCTGGACTTACATTGTTAGTATTACAGCCTGCTAGAATGGCAGACGTACATAAAGCAATTGCTGCGTATTTTCTCATGAAAATCACCTTCTATTGTGTAGTATGTTGCATATTGACATTAAAATCCCCACCGCTATAAGAGTGGTGGGGATATACCCTTGTTCATCATATCATTTGAAGAAAATGAGGGGAATATGATTTTTAGGAGGCTATTAAGGTAATAGATTAGTGACTTTGAATAGATGTATTTTTTTGTTTTTTATTAGAATTAATAATAATATAACCGACTACAAAGATAAGAGGAATAATGAAGACATAGATAGGCATTCCCCATACATAATAGCTTTTCAGCGTTAAGACTAGTAAATGTAAGAAATCGAAAATTGCGTGGGCTTTCATAATATCCTCCAATGATTTTTTGAAAATTATAACATTTTAAACTTGTTATTTGTATAATTTGGAAAGTAATTTAAGCTAATTTTAAAGTAAGAAGAAGACTTATTGATATGCAATTTTGCATACAGATATGGATTTTATTAAAATATAAAGATTTTATACTATAATAAAAACCGCTATAAAACTAAGTAAGAATAATGTATGGAGTGGAGAATAGAAATGAAATATAAAAAAATAATATATATCTTTTTCATATCGCTATTTATAGTTGGTTGCCAAAGTGAAGTGAGTAAAGCGAATAGTGTGGAAGAGTATATTCCATTGCATCTTATGAATGCGGAAGTGACGGCGGATATTATGACACTAGAATTTCCTTATGAGATAAAAGAGAAATTAGAGAAAATAGGAAATAAAATGAGCGATAGTATTACAAATAATTTAGATTGGTATTTGAAGTATGCCGAAGAAGAAATTATACCGAAAAAAACGTTTCCTTATCATCAAAACTTAGGTATTACAAAAGAAGAATATGATTTTATGATAGATAAAATGAATAATGCAGAATATGTAAATACAAAAGACGGAAAACTCTTTTTTAAACAGAAAGATCATGAAATTCAAATTCTCTCTGATGAAAATTTGAAGCTAATTAAAAATATTCGAATTGATACAGAGAAGAATACAATTAAAACTCCTTTAGGAGAATGCGAATATGAAGGTGAAATAAAGGCGTCGGATGAACAAAAAGCTACTGGTCCATGGAGTGGGAAGATGTGGACTTTAAAAAGCGATGGATTACTTTATCATTTTTCATTAGGAAAGTTAAAAAACATAAACAAATCTATCATTTACATTTCAATAAAAGGTATATATAAAGATAGGATTATCAATACAGAAGAAGCAGTTGAATTTCACTCGATTTCATAAAGAATCAAAAAAATCACCTTACTCGTTAAAGTAAGGTGATTTTTTATTAAATAAACAGTCCAGCGATTGTCGCAGATAAAATAGAAGCAAGTGTTGATGCAAATAGCATTTTCCAACCAAATTTAGAAACAACGCTTCCTTGTTTTTCAGAAAGGGCACGGATTGTACCAACGATTGCACCAATTTGGCTAATACTTGCGAAGCTAATTAAGAATACTGTAACGATTCCAACTGTACGTGGAGCTAATGTTGTAGCTGTGTCTTTTAAATCAAGGATTGCTACAAACTCATTTAAAACAATCTTCGTACCCATAATACCACCAGCTGGGATAATATCTTGAGTTGGAATACCCATTAAGAATGCGAATGGAGAAAGTACGTAACCGAAGATTTGTTGTAAAGTAACAGCATGTCCCATTGCGCCTGAAGCTGCACTAATTACGTAGTTTACAACTTCCATCACACCGATAAAGGCGATCATTAATGCGGCAACGATACCAGCGACTTTTAAACCATCAAGCGCACCGTTAATCATTGCGCCGATAAAGCTGTCTCCGAATAGAGTTCTATCAAATTTCTGAATCACTTCATCTTCTTTTTTCGTATCAACTGGTGTTAATAACGAACAAACGATTAAGCTTGAGAATAAATTTAGCGGAAGAGCTGCTAGCACGTATTTTGCATCTAACATCATTACGTATGATGCTGTAACAGAAGCAGAAACGGAGCTCATAGCAGAACAACAAATGATAAACATACGGTTTTTATTGAAATGCTGTAAATCGTTTTTAATAACGATTAACGCTTCACTTGAACCGAAGAATACAGAGTTTACTGCGTGGAATGACTCAACGCGTGGCAAACCAGTAATTTTTGAAATTGCACCGCCGACAACACGAACGATGAATGGTAAAACACCTAAATAACTAAAGATTGAAAGTAGTGCTGAGAAAAATACGATAATTAATAATACGTTTAAGAAAAAGACAAAATCTCTGTGAATTCCATTAAAGAGAAAATCGACACCTGTCGTACCAAGTTTAATTAGTTTGTTGAAAACTTTACTAATGAAAATAATGATTTGTTGACCAACCTTTGTAGCAAACATAAACCAACCGATTAAAATTTGGAAACCAATCATAATTGCAATTGCGCGGAAGTTGATTTTACTTTTGTTGTTTGACAAAGCAAAACATAAACCTAACACGGCAAGAATACCGATAATGCTCATTACATATTGCATGTAGTTGCCCCTTTCAGAAGTTCGTATAAAGTTTGTACATAAAACGCTCGTTATATTACTAAAAATAAAAGAACGAGGTTTTATGTCATACGTAAGATGTCTGACCTTTTAGAAAAATAAAAATAAAAAAAGACCCATATGGATTCACTTTCATCTATGAGAGAAAGCTAATCAATATGAGTCCTTTTTTGCGCATAGGCTAATATTCATTAGTTTTCCCCATAGTCCAGCAATTTAAGGTTGCCGGGTAGAAACTCTCGATCCATATTATCAAGTATATATGAGGTAACATCGTCCGTATTAAATTAGTAGTAGCGTAACATTAACAGAGAAGTATCGTCAATAGCTTTTTTTCTTCCAATAGAAAAAGACCATATAAGTATGATAAAATGTAACGCAGTGTTATGAAAAAGAGAGGTCGGAAAATGAGTACTAAAATGACGCCACCAGTTGAGAAAAACGAGTTTATAGATGTAGTATTTGAAGATTTAACACATGATGGTGCCGGTGTTGCGAAAGTAAAGGGCTATCCTATTTTCGTTAAAAACGGATTACCAGGTGAAGAAGCGCAAATTAAAATTATTAAAGTGAAGAAAAACTTTGCATTTGGTCGTTTAATGAAGCTTCATAAAGAAAGTCCATATCGTAAAGATGCTGAATGCCCAGTATATAATCAGTGCGGCGGTTGTCAGCTTCAGCACTTAACTTATGAAGGACAATTACAAGCGAAAGAAAAACAAGTACGTGACGTTATGCAGCGTATCGGAGGACTAGGTGATGTTCCTGTTCATCCTGTACTTGGCATGAAGAATCCGTGGGTATACCGTAATAAAGCACAAGTACCAATCGGAGAACGTGAAGGCGGACTTGTAGCTGGTTTTTATCGCCAAGGAACGCATGACATCATTAATATGGAATCATGCTTAATTCAGGCAGAAGAAAACGATACATTAATTCAAGAAGTAAAACGTATTTGTGAAAAGCACGGTATCACTGCGTACAACGAAGAGCGTAACAAAGGAACACTTCGTCACGTAATGGCTCGTTACGGACAAGTAACAGGGGAAATTATGCTTGTCTTCATTACGCGTACAGCAGAATTGCCGAACAAAAAAGCAATCATTGAAGAAATTGCAGCGAAATTCCCAGAAGTAAAATCAATTGTTCAAAACGTAAATACGAAGCGTACGAATGTAATTTTCGGAGACAAAACGACAGTACTGTACGGGTCAGAATACATTTATGACTTTATCGGTGACATTAAATTTGCGATTTCAGCACGTTCATTCTATCAAGTAAACCCAGAGCAAACGAAAGTGCTATACGATAAAACGTTAGAATACGCAAAATTAAATGGTAACGAAACCGTAATCGATGCCTATTGCGGAATCGGATCAATCTCGTTGTTCCTAGCGCAAAAAGCGAAAAAAGTGTACGGCGTTGAAATCGTCCCAGAAGCAATTGAAGACGCAAACCGAAATGCAGCACTAAACAACATGACAAACGCTGAATTTGGTGTAGGAGAAGCAGAAGTAGTCATTCCAAAATGGTATAAAGAAGGCGTAATTGCTGACACAATGGTCGTAGATCCACCGCGTAAAGGCTGTGATGAAGCATTACTAAACACAATCATCGACATGAAACCAAAACGCGTCGTATACGTATCGTGTAACCCAGCAACATTAGCACGTGATTTAAAAGTACTAGAAGAAGGTGGATATAAAACACAGGAAGTACAACCTGTTGATATGTTCCCGCATACGACTCATGTGGAGTGTGTGGCTTGGCTTAAGTTGGTATAATAGGAAAGCAGTTGATATAGGGAAATCTATACCATCTGCTTTTTGGTTTACAAAAATACCATTCATAAGCAATTTTAGTTAAAATAAATATTGCTGATTTTCACAAATTATAAATTGAGATTTTGAAATTGTATTCATAGTGAGAGGATTTGAATTTAAAATGATAGATAATTTTTGGCGTGAATTACCACGACCATTTTTCGTACTTGCACCAATGGAAGATGTGACAGACGTTGTTTTCCGTCACGTAGTAAGTGAAGCTGGTCGTCCGGACGTATTCTTCACAGAGTTTACAAACTCGGATAGCTATTGTCATCCAGAAGGTATGAAAAGTGTACGTGGCCGTTTAATTTTTACAGAAGACGAACAACCGATGGTAGCACATATTTGGGGAGACAATCCAGAATACTTCCGTCAAATGAGTATTGGTATGGCAGAACTAGGATTTAAAGGCATCGATATTAATATGGGTTGCCCAGTACCGAATGTAGCATCAAGAGGGAAAGGTAGTGGCCTTATTCTACGTCCAGATGTTGCAGCAGAACTTATCCAAGCAGCAAAAGCGGGCGGACTACCTGTCAGTGTAAAAACAAGACTTGGCTTTAAAGAGTTAAGCGAGTGGGAAGATTGGTTAACGCACATTTTCAAACAAGATATTGCAAACCTTTCTATTCATTTACGCACAAGAGAAGAAATGAGCCAAGTAGATGCGCACTGGGAACTAATTCCGGAAATTAAAAAATTACGTGACCGTATCGCACCAAATACGTTAATAACAATCAATGGAGACATCCTTGATCGTAAAATGGGACTGGAACTTGCTGAAAAATACGGCATTGATGGCGTAATGATCGGACGAGGCATCTTCAAAAACCCATTTGCTTTTGAAAAAGAGCCAAGAGAGCATAGCAGTAAAGAGCATCTAGATCTTTTAAGACTACAACTTGATCTTCAAGATCAATATGCAGAAGTACTGCCACGCTCAATCACAGGACTTCATCGCTTCTTCAAAATTTATGTAAAAGGCTTCCCTGGAGCTGCTGAATTGAGAAATCAATTGATGAGTACGAAATCTACTGATGAGGTGCGTGCTTTGTTGGATAGGTTTGAGGATAGTGTTGGTGTGGCTCAGGATAGTGAGACGGTTTAACTTTTAAGCAGTTAAATCATTTCATATGTAGTGTATGACATGAGTGAGTTGAAAATAAGCGTAGAGCTGGAAAAGAACAGTGTATTTGAGAAATCAAAGCACTGTTCTTTTCTTTTAGTTAATGTTAATAGAGAAATCTTTTTAAAGGCATATAAAAAACACGTAAGAGCTCTGTAGATACAATGATAGAGAAAAGTTCGAGTAAGACTATAAAACATATCTTTAAAATGTTAAAGTATTAATTTAGTGGACAATAACTAAAAGGTTAGATTAAACATGATAATTTAAAGCACGTTATAGGATAAACTTTAACTGCTGAATAAATAATCAACATTTCAGGAGGCAAAACAATGGCAATGAGTAACAACGATATATTAAAAAGAGTAAGATACGCTTTAGATATAAAAGACATAGATATGGTAGAAATCTTTAAACTTGGCGGGATGGAAGTAACGAAAGAAGACGTAATTGATATGCTTACAAAAATAAAGAGGGCTCCTCAGCATGAAGCTGAAAATGATGAGGTAGCTGAAGATGAGTACGTATTAACATGCGATATGATGATGTTAGAGGCATTTTTCAATGGATTTATTACTTTAAAAAGAGGGAAGCAAGATCCGAAACCAGGACAACCGGCACCTGTACAAAGTAAAGAGAGTGCTAATAACCTTCTTCTAAAGAAAATGAAAATCGCACTATCTTTAACGAGTGAGGATGTACTTGATATATTAGATAGCGTAGGCGTTACGGTAACAAAAGGAGAGTTAGGCGCTCTATTAAGAAAAAAAGGTCATAAAAATTACAAAGAGTGCGGCGATAGATACGCAAGGAATTTCATTAAGGGATTAGGTGTAAAGTATAGAGGATAATGAGTTCGTTAAAGCAGTAAATGATATAATAGGTAGAGTAGGACGTTCGTATCCTACTCTTTTTTATTTGTAAAAATACTATGCTAGGTGATGAAATGGTACATACATATTTAGGTGAGACAATTAATTTTCATATAACTTATAAGAAGAAAAAGTCCGTGCGTCTTTTTGTGGATTCGTATGGAAATGTGGAAGTGCAGGCTCCGAAAGGGACACCTGTTGAATACTTATTCCAGTTGCTAGAGGAAAAGTGGGATTGGATTCAGACAACACGTAAGGAAATGGCGGAGCGAGCGCGTGGACCACAGGAAAAGGATTACGATCAAGGAGAAGGCTTTTTGTATTTAGGGAATACGTATCCGATACAGATTTCCCAAGATGTAAGCATTGAGCAAGACAATGCGATTTTTGAAGGGGATAAGTTACATATTTATGTGAAAGAGCTTAAGGATGAGAAAATACAGCAAGCTTTAAAACGATTTTATTATAAGCAGTGTAAAACTTTAGTAGAGAAGAGCATTAAAGTGCATCAAAGTAACTTTAAGACAAAACCACGTTCTATTCGTATTACAGATAGTAGTCGTACTTGGGGTACTTGCGATTCGAATTTACAACTAACATTCAATTGGAAGCTAGCAATGGCACCACAGCGAGTAATTGACTATGTAGTCGTTCATGAAATGTGTCATATGGTTCATTTAAATCATGATCGCTCTTTTTGGCGTCTTGTCGGGAAGATAATGCCTGATTATAAGGAAATGGAGAACTGGTTAGCTTTATCTAGTTGGAAGATGACGGTTTAGGAAGGGATTTCGATTTTTGTCGGTAAATCGATATTTCTTGTCGAATCGTGGATATATTGTGAGTTTTGATAGATATATTTTAAAAATCGTTGATATATTGTAAGTTATGATAGATATATTCGAAAAATCGTTGATATAATTTCATTTACTACAGGATTGTTCAACAAATCGAAAAGAGGAGATGTCACAAGGGACATCTCCTCTTTTCGAGTACATAGATTATTGTCCAAACTTCACAAAAAAATCCCCATCCACTTTCTCCATCTCATACCCACGATACCCTTCCGAAAGCAAAGCCTGCTGTCCACTAGCATCACTCATTAGAATACTTTGAATATCCGTCCAATCTCTTTCTTTATCTCCGCGCAATTTCTTCACAAAAACATACCGCAGACTACCACCATACTTCTCCTTCAGCGCAGCAATCTCCATCCCTTGCGCAAACTTATCCTTCAAGCTCGGAATGTTAAAAGGAGCAACGGTGCAGCATACATAATCATATTTGCTATCTTCTTTTTGTAATTCGTCCATGATGACGTTTGCTAATATTTTTTGCATCCCATTTCCTCGACAGTTCGGATGAACGTTTGAGATTTCTTGATAGATGACGCGGTGTAGTTCACTTTCTGATAGACCAATATCAAGCCCTAAATGTTCATCATCGATAGGAGGGACGAGTAGAGCGCGAAATGCGATGAGTTCGTTTTCGATAAAAGCACCGATCATCATGCCGTTTCCTTTTAGAATGTATTGAAATTCTTCTTGTGAGAGTGGTTGTAAACGACTTTTATCTTCTAGTGCTTCAACTACAATGTTTTGTAGTGATAAAATTTGTTCGATATGCTCTAGTGATAGTAATGTAACGTGAAATGATTCGTTATTTTGTTTTAATGTTCCTTCGTATAGAACCGTCATATGATAGTCCTCCTTTAGCGTACAATGTCCTGAAAGACGGTGAGTTCTTGTAATGTATCTTCGTTTATTTCAATGCCGAGTCCAGGCTTTTCGTTTAAGCGAATGAATGGTACGTCGTAATGTAAGTTTCCGATGTCTTTTGTGAATTTTAATGGCCCTGTTAGCTCTACGCTCGTAATGATTTTCTTTGAGAAAGCGACATGGAATCCTGCGGAAGAGGCAACAGATGATTCGACCATTGATCCCACTTGGCATTCAATGCCTGCCATTTCTGCTTGATGAGCGAGCTTTACAGCTGGATATATGCCGCCGCATTTCATTAGTTTTATATTCACTTTATCAGCAGCTTCTAATTTAATAATTTGGCGCATTTCACGAGAACTTTTTAATCCTTCATCAATCATAAGCGGAAGGTCTGTTTTAGAACGAATATGAGCCATGGCATCAATATCGTCCGCGATAACAGGTTGTTCAATCCAGTCAATGTTTAAATGTCCTAATGAACGTAGTGCTGTTAATGTGTTTGCGCTATTTTTCCAGCCTTGGTTTACATCAACGCGAATAGCGATGTCATTTCCTACACGTTCTCGTACAGCTTCAATACGTTTTACATCTTCTTTTACATTTGTACCAACTTTCATTTTGAAAGATCGGTAACCTTTTTGAATCATAGAAGCAGCTTCTTCAGCCATGTTTTCTGGATCGGCAATACTTAAAACGTGAGTGACAGGGAATTCTTCATGGTAGCGCCCGCCAATTAATTGATATACAGGTTGATTTAGTTTTTTGCCCATTATATCAAAACAAGCAATATCAATTGCGGCTTTCGCTGTTGGAACACCGTAAATTGTATTGTCCATCATGTCGTGTATTTTTTCGATATTCATTGGATTTTGCCCGATTAGAGCAGGGGTTAGCGTATGTTTTAAAGTATGGAAAGTACTTTCCCATGATTCACCTGTGACGTGATCATCAGCAACGCCTTCACCGTAACCGATAATACCTTCATCTGTTTCCATTTTGACGATAATAGAGGGCATATCAGAATAAGAACCATAACTAATAACAAACGGATTGCGAAGCGGTAAACGAATTGCGTAAAGATGAATAGCTGTAATTTTCATTGAATAGAAACCCCTTCCTGTTTACAATAGTTTTATACATTTGATATAGTTGACGTTAAATAGTCGTTAATTAATGATAAGGAGTTAGAGAAAATGATGATAAAAATTGCAGTTGTCGGTTCAAAGGAGTTTATGGAGAACCTTTTTCCTATTGCTCAAAAATTAGAGGGAATAGAAATTGATCCATATATTTACCTTCATCCGGCGGAATCTTCTGAACTATTAAAGTGTCTAAAGCCTTGTGATGTCATCTTTTTCTCAGGTGCTTTACCTTATTATATGGCAAAAGAAATAAGAGAACAATTACGAATTCCAAGTACATACTTACAGCAAGACGAGACAACTGTCGCATCTTCAATTCTTTCTATCATGTATCATCAAAGTATTCAACCACATAACATTTCCATCGATTTAGTAGACCGCTCGTTTATTACAAATGTGTTCCATGATATCGGTATAAAAGAAAGTCCGCAAGTGTTAGATTATGAAAATATGCTGTGGAGTAAAGATGAGATAAATAGAGTTATTGATTTTCATGTAGCTAAATATCAATCTGGAGAGGCTCATTTAGCTTTAACTAGTATTCACGCTGTTTACGATGAGCTTCAAAAAATAGGTGTTCCTTCAGAGCGTATGATTGATCCAACACAGTCGATTATACATGGGCTAAAAGATGCGAAAATAAAAGCTGAGTTAGCAAAAAGCTATTCAGCTACTGTTGGTGCTTGTATTATTTCTTCTTTAGAATTAAGAACGAGTTTGCTTGAAAAACTAGATGTCATTTCAAAAGAACTACGTGGTTCATTTAAACAAGTGGATGAAATGACATGCATTTTGTATACAACTCGTGGTGATATCGAATCAATTATTAAAACAAATGCGATAGATAACTTGTTTGCGAGCGTAGAAGGAACGATAGCTATTGGATTTGGTTATGGGAAAACCGTGAAAGAAGCGGAGCAAAATGCAAAAATTGCTCAAAGTTTTGCAAAGAATAATCCAATAGATCGTTGTTTTTATATACTAACAAGTGATAAAGATTTGTTTGGTCCGTTCCCGAAAGAACAGAGAGTACAAAGTTTGAAAAATGATAATCCGGAACTAATGAAAATAGCGAAGGAAACGAAGCTTAGTCCGGCCAACTTGTCAAAAATCATTCAATTTAGTCAATCGCATCCGTCATTGAAGTTTACAGCAGCTGATCTTTCTGAGTACTTACAAGTGACTCGAAGATCGACAGAAAGGTTGTTAAAGAAATTAGTTGATTACGGGTATGCTCATATTTGCGGCGAGGAAATGCCCTATCAACAAGGGCGACCTCGCGCACTATATGAACTGAATTTACCGCTATTTTTAAGCTTCTAGTTGAGCTTTTTGTTTCTTTAGCAGTTCTGCTTTTTCAATGTCTGATAGTTTTACAATTGTGAAGCCTGTTATACCATAAATGATTGAGATAATAGGTACGATGAAATTCAAAATAGCATAAGGGGCATATTCAAATGCACCTACGCCAAGTGTAGCGAGAATAAATACACCGCACGTATTCCAAGGAACGAAGACAGAAGTTAATGTTCCGCCATCTTCTAATGCTCTGGATAAGTTTTTTGAATGTAGTCCTTTTTCAGTGTAGGCATTTGCGTACATTCTTGAAGGGACAACAATTGAAATATATTGTTCAGAGCAAGTAAGGTTTGTTGCAAAACAAGATGCGATAGTAGAAGCGATAAGCCCTTTTGCTGATGTCGCTAACTTTAAAATTTGATTTACAATTGAGCGAAGAATACCTGTATGTTCTAATACTCCTCCGAAAGTCATAGCGACAATTGTCATAGAGACTGTATTCATCATCGAATCTAAGCCACCGCGGTTAAATAGTTCGTCTACTAGCTTGTTTCCAGTGTCTATAACAAATCCAGCTTGGAGTGCACCGACAGATGCTGAGACAGAACCACCTTGAATAAAGACTTGTGATAAGAAGCCTAAAATAATACCGACGAGAATCGCTGGTATAGCAGGGACTTTTTTAGCGACCAATACCATAACGACTACGGGTATAATGAGTAGTAAAGGTGAGATAACAAAGTTTTGTTGCAATACTTGTAACGTTTGATCGATGCTTTTCGCATCAATATTGTTAGCGCCGAAGCTTCTTCCTAAGAGAGCGTAGACGATAAGAGTAATAATTAAACCTGGAACTGTAGTAAATAACATATGACGAATGTGTGCGAATAAATCTGTATTTGTTAATCCTGCGGCTAAGTTAGTTGTATCTGAAAGCGGTGACATTTTATCGCCAAAATAAGAGCCTGAAATAATGGCACCAGCAACCATTGGAGCTGGGATTCCCATACTTAGGCCAATTCCCATTCCAGCAACACCAATTGTTCCCATTGTGGACCAAGAGCTACCAATTGCTAATGCAACGATAGAACAAATGACGGTAATGGAAACTAAAAATAGTGATGGAGTTAAAAGTTTTAAACCGTAATAAATCATCGTTGCGACGATTCCACCGCCAATCCAAGCACCAATTGTTAAGCCGACAAGAATAATAATGACGATAGCGGGTAATGCAAGACGAATCCCTTTATACATTGCTTCTTCAAGATCATTCCATTTGTAACCGTAACGCCAAGCGACAATAGAAGCAACGGTTGTACCGATAATAAGTGGAACGTGAGGGCTTTGTTTTAATACAACAATTGTAACCATCATAACTGCAACGGTAATGATAATAGGGATAATCGCTATTCCAAAAGGTATTTCTTTTTTCATAAAGTTCCTCCTTGTTACGTATGTTTGTTTGTATTTTTAGAATTGTCGTAAAATAGACGTTTATTAGGTTATGATAACTAAAAGTTTATGTAAGCGTCAACATAAAAAACAGAAAATAAGGAATGTTCTAGTTGTTTGTTTAGTTTGTAATATAGGTGAGGAGTAAGCTTTTTAAGTATTTAAAAATAAACAATTGACTTTTTTCTTAAAATTCAATATGTTCATAAAAACATCTGTTTTTCATAAGTATAATTAACCCGAATCGTTTGTAATGTGGGAAGGAGACTGGAACGTTGAAAACATTAGAACTACAAGAGCGCTTAACGGAGATTTTTCAGCATTTACACGAAAACCCTGAAGTAAGTTGGAAAGAATATGAAACGACAGCGTATATTACTGACTTTTTAAAAGAAGAAGGAATTTCATATAGAACATTTGATGATTGTCCAGGTGTAATTGCTGAGATTGAAGGCGGGAATCCAGTTATTGCGATTCGTGCTGATATGGATGCACTTTGGCAAGAAGTAGATGGAGAATTTAAAGCGAACCATTCATGTGGTCATGATGCTCATATGACTATTGTAATGGGACTTATTTTACAATTGAAAAATATGAGATGGAAAAGTGGTACGGTTAGATTTATTTTTCAGCCGGCAGAAGAGAAGGGTAATGGTGCTTTGAAGATGGTGGAGAAAGGTGCTGTAGATGATGCTGATTTCTTATTTGGTGTCCATCTAAGACCGATTGAAGAACTATCTTTGAAACAAGCAGCCCCATCTATTCGCCATGGAGCAGCAGGATTTTTAGAGGGTATGATTCATGGGGAGGATGCACACGGGGCAAGGCCACACCAAGGTGTGAATGCAATTGATGTCATTTCCATGATTAATATCGGTTTGAAAAATATTTGGCTGCCACCGCAAAGTTCTTATTCAGTAAAAATGACGAGATGTCAAGCTGGTGGCGATAATTTAAATATCATTCCGGGAAATGGTCATTTTAGTTTAGATGTAAGAGCAGAGAGTAATATACTATTAGAAGAATTAAAGAAAAAGATTGAGCATGTCATAGAATCAGCTGCATCGATGGGATCAAAAACTTCATACGAATGGATGGATCTTGCACCAGGAGCGGAGGTTTCCGAAGAAGCAGAGCGCTTTATGCGTAAAGGTATTCTCGAAGTGTATGGGGAAGAGAGATGCACAGGGCCTCTCTATACGACAGGAAGCGATGATTTCCATTACTATACAGTGAAAAGACCACATTTAAAAGCTGTCATGCTTGGACTAGGAGCAGACCTACAACCTGGATTACACCATCCGTATATGAGGTTTGATCATAGTTGTATTATGGATGGGGTAGAAATATTGAAACAAACTGTATTGAAAGTGTTAGAAGACAGGGGCTAGAGAGCTCCTGTTTTTTTGTCGTGAATTGTCAGTAAATCGATATATTTGAAAAACCGTTGATATATTTTGAGTTATGATAGATATATTGAGAAAATCGTTGATATATTTGAAGTTACGATAGATATATTAAGAAAATCGTTAATATAATTTCACGTACCTATTAATTTGATGAAAAATGACCCTCCAGTACATGGTGTATAATAATAAGTACCATTTTTTAATAGGAGAAAACGAATGAACGAACAATATTACGATGCAGTTTTACATATAAAAACAGTCGGTGAGCAAAAAGGGTTTAACAAGTCTATGCATTATCACCGCTATGAACCGACGCCGTATAGCGGGTTAGATGAGTTATTGAATCAATATGAAATACGAAGTAGCGACCGAATTGTAGACTTTGGGTGTGGAAAAGGGCGATTAAACTTTTATATGCATCATAAATGTGGTGCTTCAGCAGTTGGAATTGAAATGAATGAAGAGTTTTATAAAGAAGCGATGGATAATCGGGATCGTTATGCACGAAAGGCACGAAACAGTAAGGGGAAAATTCAATTCCAATGTTGTTTAGCGCAGGAATATGAGGTTGATCCACGCGATAACCGTTTTTATTTCTTTAATCCATTTTCTGTACAAGTGTTTATGAATGTAGTAAATAACATTTTGCTTTCAGTAGAAGAAACGGGGAGAGAAGTGGATATTATTTTATATTATCCTTCTGAGGACTATATTTTCTTCTTAGAAAATCAGACTGCGTTTGAGTTGAAGCAAGAAGTTAGATTGCCAGGTGCTTATGAGAAGAATGGGAATGAGAGGTTTTTAGTGTATAGATTGGAGTGTTAATGTATGGGTGCTTGGGGAGTAGCACTATTATCAGACGATATTGCTGAAGATATTAAGTTACTGTATAAGGATTTGTTAGCAAATGAATATTCAAATGAGGACGCAAGTAGGATTGTAATTGAGGAATACAAGAATGAATTAGATGATGAAGAGACTATTGTTTTTTGGTTGGTATTTTCTTCCATACAATGGAAGTTAGGGAGACTTCAAGAGAATGTTAAGCAGGAGGCATTGCAAATAATAGAAAGTGGTGCAGATTTAGCCCGTTGGGAAGAAGAACCTAAATTACAGAAGAAACGTGAAGTAGTTTTAAATAAACTAAGAGAGCAATTACATTCTCGGCAGCCAGAAGCTAAAAAAGTGCCGAAAAGATTTATAGCTAATACTTCTTTAAAAGCAGGTGATGCTGTTAGTTATGAATTAGTATCAGGGAGTTGTATTATTCTTAAAGTCATTGAGATTATTGAGGAATGGCACGGAGATAGGTATCCTCTATTTGAAATATGTGACTGGGAAGGCAAAGAAGTTCCTTCAAAGGAACAAATTAACCAATTTGGTTTAAAGAAAAGGATTTATGAAGATGGAAAGCAAGAAATGATGAAACTTGCTATTTATCCTTCAGGAAAAAGAGATAATCCAACTAAGAGAATGCAAATAGTAGCAGAAAATGTAAAAGTAGTATTGAATGTAGGTACACCTTATACAGTAATGAGTTGGAAGGAACTTGATAACTATTTACATGAAATATAATAAAAAAGACGCGCTACCAATAGGTAGCGCGTCTTTTTTATTAGTTACGGATTAAGTAATCAAATGCACCTAAAGCTGCGTTTGCACCTGAACCCATAGAGATGATGATTTGTTTGTACGGATTATTTGTACAGTCACCTGCAGCAAACACTCCTGGTACGTTTGTAGCGCCGTGCTTGTCTGTTACGATTTCACCGCGAACGCGTTCAACTGTTTCGCCTAACCAGTCTGTGTTTGGCACAAGACCGATTTGTACGAATACACCTTGTAACTCAACGTGATGAACTTCTTCAGTTTCACGATCGATGTAAGAAATACCGTTTACTTTATCAGTACCAGTGATTTCTTTCGTTTGAACGTTTTTCAGAACAGTTACGTTTGGTAAGCTGTTAAGACGCTCTTGTAATACAGCATCAGCTTTTAATTCTGGCATGAATTCAAGAACAGTTACGTGCTTAACGATACCTGCTAAGTCGATAGCTGCTTCAATACCAGAGTTACCTCCACCGATAACTGCTACGTCTTTTCCAGTGAATAATGGACCGTCACAGTGTGGGCAATATGCTACACCTTTATTTTTGAACTCAGCTTCACCTGGTACGCCAACATTACGCCAGCGAGCACCTGTAGAAACGATTACGCTCTTACTTTTCAGAATAGCGCCGTTTTCAAGTTCCACTTCAATAAGTTCTTTTTTCTCTAAACGTTTCGCACGTTGTAGATTCATTACATCGATGTCGTATTCTTTTACGTGTTCTTCAAGGCTTGCTACTAGCTTAGGACCTTCAGTCTTTTTTACGCTGATGAAGTTCTCAATGCCCATAGTATCCATTACTTGACCACCGAAGCGCTCAGCAACGATACCAGTGCGGATGCCTTTACGTGCTGCGTAAATTGCTGCACTTGCACCAGCAGGGCCGCCACCAACAACAAGAACATCGTATGGATCTTTATCAGAAAGCTCTGATGCATCTGGACCGTTACCCATTTTAGCTAAAATTTCTTCAAGTGTCATACGACCGCTTCCGAAAGATTCGCCGTTTAGGTAAACAGTTGGTACTGCCATGATGTCTTTGCTTTCTACTTCCTCTTTGAATGCAGCGCCATCAATCATAGTATGTGTAATACCAGGGTTAAGAACGCTCATTACGTTAAGAGCTTGTACAACATCAGGACAGTTATGACAACTTAGGCTGATATAAGATTCAAAATGATATTCGCCTTGAATGTTTTTAATTTGATCGATTAATTTTTGTTCAACTTTTGGAGCGCGTCCACTTACTTGTAGTAAAGCTAACACTAATGATGTAAATTCGTGTCCTAATGGAATACCAGCGAATACGACACCAGTGTCTTCACCAGGGCGGTTTACGCTAAAGCTTGGTGTTCTCTCTAATTCAACTTTTTCTACTGTAATCTTAGATGACATAGTAGCTAATTCGTCTACTAGAGCTAACATATCTTTAGATACGTTATCGTCTCCTGCGCTTACTTTAAGTAAAATATCGTTCTCCATTAATTGAAGGTATTGGGATAGTTGTGTTTTTATATCTGCATCTAGTATCATTTTGATCGAACTCCTTAGATTTTGCCTACAAGGTCAAGGCTTGGTTTAAGTGTTGCAGAACCCTCTTGCCATTTAGCTGGGCAAACTTCACCTGGGTTGTTACGTACGTATTGAGCAGCTTTAATTTTGTTAACAAGAATGCTTGCGTCACGGCCGATACCGTCAGCATTGATTTCCATAGATTGGATAACGCCGTCTGGATCGATGATGAATGTACCACGAGCAGCAAGACCTTCTTCTTCCATTAAAACGTTGAAGTTTGTAGTGATTGTGCGAGTTGGGTCACCAATCATGATGTACTCGATTTTGCCGATAGTTTCTGAGCTATCATGCCATGCTTTGTGAGTGAAGTGAGTGTCTGTAGATACAGAGTATACTTCAACGCCTAAGTCTTTTAGAGTTGCGTATTGGTTTTGTAAGTCTTCAAGTTCAGTTGGGCAAACGAATGTGAAGTCAGCTGGGTAGAAACAAACTACACTCCATTTTCCTTTTAAACTTTCGTCAGTAACTTGGATAAATTCTCCATTATGGTAAGCATTAGCTTTAAACGGTTTTACTTCTGTGCCGATTAATAACATATTAAAATTCCTCCTAAATGTTGGTTTTGAGCATCAAAAAATAGTGTGCTCATAAAATATATTTTTTAATTAACTATAATAATTCTAATTCGATATTAATTATCATATAGAAGTGGTTATTTTGTCAAGAGAATAAACCAACTTTATACCGATTTAATTAATATTTATTCTCAATTAAGGCTAACAGAGAATGGAAAGGTAACTTTAAGTTTATAAATTTTCAATGATTGTTTGAAAGAGTAGTGTGTATGTTAGAGATGTGGTGTAAGTGTAAATTCTTAGGAAGGAAATATTTCTTAGAAGTTATGTATTTGAAAAGGAACTGCTTATTTCTATTTTATAAAGAATTGTGCGATAAATAAAATAAAATGAATCGAAATCTTTTTGAACAATTTTTGTCATCTCGAATATATAATTAGGAAGTATATTACGCTGATAGTTAGAAATATTGACTCAAAGTGCTAACGAGATATAATAAAACCTAGATATACCTTTCAAAAAGAAGAATACATATTTATAGGATGAAAAAATTCAACCTATTATTTTTTATAGCTTTTAGTAAACGCTTACAATTGGTGTGGAGGGGAAACCATGTCTAAGTTCACAAAGTATTTTTTAATGGAAGCTAAAGATGTGATTGCATATGTGAAAGAGAAATTATCTAAGTTTGAACATGCAAAGGGGCTAAAGTGTAAAGAAATAGGTGATGGCAATTTAAATTATGTGTTCCGCGTTTGGGATGAAAAAGAGAACATGTCTGTCATCGTAAAGCAAGCTGGGGATACAGCTCGCATTTCAGATGAGTTTAAGTTGTCGACGAATCGTATTCGCATAGAATCAGATGTTTTGCAGTTAGAGGATGAGTTAGCACCTGGACTTGTTCCTAAGGTGTATTTATTTGATAGTGTGATGAACTGTTGCGTAATGGAAGATTTATCGAATCACACAATATTACGTACAGCACTTATAAATCATCAAATATTTCCGCGGCTTGCTGACGACTTAACTACTTTTATGGTAAATACACTTTTATTAACATCGGATGTTGTAATGAATCATAAAGAGAAGAAGGAACTTGTGAAGAATTATATAAATCCTGAATTATGTGAGATTACAGAGGACCTCGTATATTCAGAACCATTTACAAATCATAATAAGCGTAATGAGTTATTTCCTTTAAATGAGGGATGGATTAGGGAGCATATTTATAGTGATAAAGAGCTTCGTATGGAAGTAGCGAAACGTAAATTTTCTTTTATGACGAATGCACAGGCATTGCTTCATGGTGATTTACATACTGGTTCTGTTTTTGTAAGAGATGATTCTACAAAGGTTATTGATCCTGAGTTTGCTTTTTATGGACCTATGGGATATGACGTCGGGAATGTAATGGCGAATTTAATGTTTGCTTGGGTGAATGCAGATGCAACGATGCTACCTGGAGCTGAGAAAGATACGTATATGGATTGGTTACAAACTACGATGGTAGAGGTAATTGATTTATTTAAGAAGAAGTTTTTAGATGCTTGGGATATTCATGTGACCGAGATTATGGCGAAGGAAGAAGGCTTTAACGAAGCCTATTTACAATCTGTATTAGAGGATACAGCTGCAGTGACAGGTCTTGAATTAATCCGCCGTATTGTTGGATTAGCGAAAGTAAAAGATATTACTTGTATTGAGAATGAGGAAGCACGTGCTAGAGCGGAGCGAATTTGTCTTAAAGTAGCGAAGAGTTTTATTTTACGAGCGAATCAATATAGAACGGGTACAAGTTTTGTAGAAACGTTAAAAGAACAGTCAATGCACTACGCGGAGTAAGGGGAGAATATGATGGAAGAGCAATTAATACCAATTCAGTGGAAAGATGATGCTTTAGTTTTGTTAGATCAAACGTTATTACCGAATGAAATTGTTTATGAATCTTTTAAAACAGCTGAAAGTGTGTGGGATGCCATTCAAGTAATGAAAGTACGAGGTGCACCAGCGATTGGTGTTTCAGCAGCTTATGGAGTGTATTTAGGGATAAAGGAATTTGCTGAAGGTACGGAAGAAGGATTTATGGATGAAGTAAGAAAGGTATGTACATACTTGGCGACATCAAGACCGACTGCCGTAAATTTATTTTGGGCACTTGAAAGAATGGAAAGTGTAGCGACAGATAATATTCATTTATCAATCTCACAGCTGAAAAATAGATTACTAGAAGAGGCAAAAGAGATTCATAGAGAAGATGAAGAAATTAACCGTCAAATTGGAGAACATGCATTAACATTATTCCATGATGGAATGGGAGTATTAACACATTGTAATGCTGGTGCGTTAGCGACGACTAAGTATGGTACTGCGACGGCTCCAATGTACTTAGCGAAAGAAAAAGGATGGGACTTAAAAATCTTTTCGGATGAAACACGTCCAAGATTACAAGGGTCAACGTTAACGGCATTAGAACTACAGCGAGCGGGAATTGATGTTACTGTCATTACGGATAATATGGCGGCTATGGTCATGTCACAAGGGAAGATTGACGCTGTAATTGTTGGATGCGACCGTGTGGCAGCGAACGGTGATATAGCAAATAAAATTGGCACATTAGGCGTATCTATTTTAGCGAAATACTACAACATTCCGTTTTATGTAGCAGCGCCAACGCCGACAATTGATTTAAAGACATCGACAGGAAAAGAAATTCCGATTGAAGAAAGAGATGCTTCTGAAGTGATTAATCGCTTTGGACAATATTCAGCTCCGAAAGAAAGTAAAGTATATAATCCAGCATTTGATGTTACTCCACATGAAAATGTAACAGCGATTATTACAGAAAAAGGGATTGTAAAGGCACCGTTTACGGAGAATTTAAAAAAGCTATTTCAATAAGTAGATAAATATAAAAGTCAGTCATCATAAGCTTCATACTTAGGGGGATGTATATGTTATTACAAAAAGAAAGAGAAGAAATTGTAGCGTATGGAAAGAAAATGATTTCTAGTGGTTTAACAAAGGGGACGGGCGGTAATATTAGTATCTTTAATCGTGAACAAGGTCTTGTTGCGATTAGCCCAAGTGGTTTAGAGTATTATGAAACAAAGCCTGAAGATGTAGTTATATTAAACTTAGATGGTGAAGTAGTAGAAGGAGAGAGAAAACCATCAAGTGAATTAGATATGCACCTTATTTACTATAGGAAGCGTGAAGATATAAATGCGCTTGTGCATACACATTCTCCTTACGCGAAGACGATTGCATCATTAGGATGGGAGCTTCCTGCTGTGTCATATTTAATTGCTTTTGCAGGCCCGAATGTCCGTTGTGCGCCGTATGAAACATTTGGTACGAAGCAATTAGCGGATGCTGCTTTTGAAGGCATGATTGATCGTCGTGCTGTGCTACTTGCAAATCACGGTTTAATTGCTGGTGCAAATAATATAAAAATGGCGTTTACTGTTGCAGAAGAGATTGAGTTTTGTGCTCAAATTTATTATCAAACGAAAAGCGTCGGAGAACCGAAGCTTTTGCCAGAAGATGAGATGGAGAATTTGGCGAAGAAGTTTGAAGGGTATGGGCAGCAGTAGAATGAAACAAAAACACCCTCAAGAAAAGATCTTGAGGGTGTTTTTTACGCTTTTTTAAGTAACAAATACATAAAGTAAGGAGCCCCAATTAAAGCAACGACAATACCTGCTGGAATGCCATTAGGATCAACGATATTTCGTCCAATTGTATCTGCTAATAATAATAACCATCCGCCGATTAAAAGGGCGATAGGCATGAAGATTTGATGTCTTGGACCTACTAAAGATTTCGCGATATGAGGAGCCATTAATCCGATAAAGCTAATTCCTCCTGTTACGGAAACAGCTGCAGCTGCAAGTGCAACGGCTGCAACTAATAAGTACCTGCGTTCTTTTTCAATTTCAATTCCAACGCCGATTGCGACTGGTTCGTTTAATGCTAAGATGTTTAATCGATTTGCTTTATAGAAAATAAACGGAATTAATATGATTAACCATGGGAGCATTGCTAAAACGAAGATCCAGTCATCTCCCCAAATATTTCCGGCAATCCATTTTGAAATAAAGTCTACTTTCATACGATCCGCGGATGAAATAAGGACAATCATCGTTCCAGATAGTGCAAATGCAAAACCGATACCAGTTAATGTTAATCGTATTGGTTGAAGTCCAGTTGATTTACTATATGAAAATACGTAAATTAGAACAGCTGTCAGAAATGCTCCGATAAATCCAACTAAAGGTAGTAAGTAAAGAAATGAACCTACATCTATTGGAAAGTATAAGAAGAAAATAGCAACAGCAACACCGGCCCCAGAGTTAATACCAAGAATACCAGGTTCAGCTAAATCATTTCGGGTAATTCCTTGCAGAATAGCCCCTGATAAAGCGAGAGCCATACCAGCTAATAATGTAATGATAATTCTAGGTAGTCTTAAAGAGTATAAAACGAACTCCTCTTTAAAAGTCCCTTGCCCCATTAATGTTGGGAGTAGTCGATCATAAGATAAAGACGCTGAACCAAGTCCCATTCCAACTACAATGGTTGTGATGATTACTATAAGTAAAGCGAGTATAATGAGACGCTGTTTTCTTAAAATAGATTGCATCATGAGAATGTTTTTCCTCCTTTACGTACAATAAATAGGAAGAATGGTAATCCTACAATCGCGACAATTGCCGCAACTGGTGTTTCGTACGGAGCGTTAATAGTACGTCCGATTGTATCTGCAAGTAGCATAAAGGAAGCTCCAGTAATTGCTGACATCGGTATAACAAATCGGTAATCTGGACCGACAATTGGGCGTACCATGTGAGGTACCATTAAACCGATAAATGCCATATTTCCAACAAGCGCTACAGATGCACCTGCAAGTAAGATAATAATGATAAATAAAATAGTTTTAATAACAATAATTTTTTGACCTAGTCCAATAGCCACTTCCTCACTGAAACTAAGAACTGTCAATTTTTTTGCTAGTAAGATAGCGATAAAGATACTAATTGAAATGACTGGAATAATAATTTTTAATTGGCTCCAAGTTGTTCCAATTACGCCCCCAGCAGTCCAAAGTGATACATCTTGTGAAATTTTAAAGTAAATGCCAATTCCTTCTGAAATTGCGAGTAGAAATGCTGAAACTGCAGCGCCCGCTAATACAATTCGAAGAGGAGAAAGGCCGCCTTTTTTCACCATACCAATTCCAAATACCATAATTGCGCCAATTGCAGCACCGATAAAGCAAGCTAACGTTAAGTAAAGATAGCTGATGGAAGGATTGAAAGCAAGTGTTAGTGCAAGCGCAGCATTTGCTCCACCAGATAGCCCTAATAATCCAGGGTCCGCAAGTGGATTTCGTGTTAATCCTTGCATAATTGCTCCAGAAACGGCTAATCCAGCTCCTACAAAAATAGCAGCAACTTCACGTGGTAAACGTATTTCTCGAATAATAGATATTTTGTCTCCTTTAGCGGAGGAAGTGAGTGCTAACCATACATCTTTTATCGAAGTATCTGCAGCACCTAATACCATTGCAACCATAAAAATAAGAAAGAATGCAATTAAGCTTAAAATTAGTTTGTATGTAAAAGCTATAGAACGTGGATTATCATGATCTTTTGTCATTCGTTTCACATCTTTTCTGTTCATAGAATAAAGGAAGAGGAATTCTTAAATTAAGAATTCCTCATGTTTGTATTATTTACCAAGAAAGCTCTTCTTGAAGAAGTCTAGTTGGAAATCTAATGTAAGTGGATCATTGAAATAGAATTCCATCATGTTTGCTTCATATACACGATTATTTTTTACTGCTGGGATGTTTTTATATGATTCTGTCTCTTGGAATGAGTTATCAGTATCTTTGTTTTTACTTACGATTAAGTAATCACCAGCAAATTCAGGTAATACCTCAGTAGATAATGCGTAATAACCTTCTTTTAATGCTTTTTCTTTTACTTTTTCAGGCATTTTTAATTTCATTTCTTGGTACAGAATTTCTGTTCCGCGGCCCCAGTTCTCGCCGTATACATAAAGCTGTTTGTTGAAGTTTTCTACAACAGAAACTGTTGCATCTTCACCGATTTTTGCTTTAATTTCTTTACCAGCTTCTTGTGCACGTTTCTTGAAGTCATCAACCCAAGTTTTTGCTTCTTTTTCTTTGTTTAATAACTTACCAATTTCTAAATGCTGTGTTAAGTAATCAACTTTTCCGTAAGTGTATGTTACAGTAGGCGCGATTTTCTTTAACTTATCGACATTTTTAATATTTGATAAACCGATGATTAAATCTGGATTTAGTTCAGCGATTTTTTCAACATTTTCATCTGATACTTCAGCAACATCTTTAAGTTTGCTATCAAAACGTGGGTTTTGTTTAGACCATGAATCTACCCCAACAAGATTTACACCTAATGACATTACGTTACCAGCGAATGATGATAATACAACAACGCGTTTTGGATTTGCAGGAACTTCTACTTTTTTACCATCTTCAGATTGGTATGTAATTGTTTCTGATTTGCTACCTTTTGCATCGTTCTTTTTGTCTGTAGAGCCATTGCTACAAGCACTCATAACAAGAACGAAAAGAACTGTTAGTGAAATAAATAACTTTTTCATCGTCTTTCTCCTTTAACATAGATGATATGTGTATACAATAATTTGTTTAACTGCAATCTTTTTGAAAGAGTAGTGGTAAAGCAAAATGGTTTATTAAAAATCTTGAATATGAGATTTTATAATATAGTATTAACCATATTAATGAAAGAAGATGTAATCTCAAATTTGCTAATTATTAACAAAATGATAATGATTATCACTATTGATTCTTTAAATAATATAATTTTATATAGGTGTATTGTCAATAGTAATTTTGATTGTAAATTTTGCGGAAACAGGTTATATTTTATTGAGAATGATAATCAATGATTAATAGCTGAGGAGTGAGCACGAATGAATCGAGAAGAATTGTTTGATGTAACCGTGATAGGCGGAGGACCTGCAGGGCTTTATTCAGCTTTTTATAGTGGACTCAGAGAAATGAAAACAAAAATAATAGAATTTCAACCACATTTAGGTGGAAAAATACATGTGTATCCGGAAAAAATGATTTGGGATGTAGGAGGACTATTGCCAGTTACAGGTGATAAGTTAATTGAACAACTTGTACAGCAAGGGTTAACATTTAAGCCGGAAGTTGTATTAGATACAAAAGTAGAATCGATTATTCGTAATCAAGATGGTACTTTTACATTAAAAACAAGTACTAGTGAAGAACACTTTTCAAAAACAGTTATCGTCGCAACAGGAAGTGGTATATTGAAACCGCAAAAGTTATCTATTGAAGGTGCTGAGCGATTTGAAGTATCGAATTTAAATTATACAGTTAAATCTTTAAAGCGTTTCAAAGGTAAAACAGTTATTATTTCCGGTGGAGGCAATTCTGCTGTTGATTGGGCAAATGAATTGGAACCAATTGCGAAAAAAGTGTATGTAACCTATAGAAAAGAAGAATTATCTGGTCATGAAGCACAAGTAAAACAACTTATGAACAGCTCAGCGGAGTGTTTCTTTAATACATCGATTACAAAATTAATTGCTGGTGATAATCATGAAGCGATCGAATATGTAGAATTAACAAATCATGAAACAGGTGAGGTTTCTCACTTACCTATTGATGAAGTTATTATTAATCATGGATATGAACGCGACATTACATTATTAGAAAATAGTGAGTTAGACGTTGCAATTATAGATAATTATTATATTGCAGGTAATGCAAATAGTGAGTCTTCAGTAGATGGATTATATGCTGCTGGAGATATTTTAAAGCACGAAGGGAAACTACACTTAATTGCAGGTGCATTCCAAGATGCTGGAAATGCTGTGAATAAAGCAAAACAATTTATCCAACCAGATGCAAGTGAGTACGGAATGGTTTCTTCTCATAATGAAGTATTTAAGAAGAGAAATCGCGAACTGATTAAGCAGATGATGAAATAATAAGGAACAAGTATACCCCCACGTATTTCTCTATTCAAGTGAATGAGAGATGTACGTGGGGGTTTTCCTGTTTATTATATTTTCTATCATTATAATGACACCGGTTTCATCAGTTCATATGATATGAACATTTTATTGGTAAAGCATCCTAGAAAACAATTTAGCTATGTTTTGCTTACGCAGAACATGGCTAAATTACGCTGTCCCTTTAGCGCGTTTATTAGGAAATGGCATATTTAGTATAGAAGCAATATACTGTTTTCCGTGTTTTCGAGCCAATGATTCTAATATTTGACGGACGCGTTTTGTAAGATGACCTTGTTTTTGGATGGCTTCACAATATGCGTCATAGAAGGCATATTTAGCCCAAAGGAAATCATCTTGTTGGAATAAGAAATGATTTTTGTACCATTCACCAATTGTATGATAACAATTGTTTTCATGTATTGCTGTGCTTTGAGAAAGAAAACGATCAGATAAAGATACATTCAAATGAGAAATTGTGTTTTCTGTTTCAACTTGTAGTGTTTTTTCTAACATTGTAATGATGTGACGAGTAGCCATATGTTAACTCTCCTTTGTGTAAATGGGTAATACCATTCTATATTTAAAAAATTCTTACTATATAATACTATACAATATATGGAATGCATCTACCTGCTTTTTGAACTGCATTTACAAAATCTTTTTTATTTGTTTACAAAAATAAAGTAAGATACAGTATAGATGAAAAAATAATAAAGGAATGAACGCATTGTATATAACAGTAGAAGAGACTGCGGAGTATTTGAATTTACCAAAATCGTATATTGAAGAGTTAATTCAGCAAAAGAAAATTCGTGCGCTATTCGATGGAGAGCAATATTTAGTAAATAAAGAACAATTTAATACACATTTAGAACAAATGGAGAAATATAAGCAATTAGTGGAAGAAATATTGAACGAACCAATTCCAGAAGATATGGATGTTAAAGACGAAGATTAAACTATGGAAAATCCCTTATGAAGATATGCAGAAATGTATATTCATAAGGGATTTTTTGTTTGAAGATATCAAAAACATAAGGAGTTCTTAGCCTTTCTTCAAATTTTGATAGGTAGTAGTCTACCATGTTAAAAGCATATTTTTTTCTAGCTAGGACAAACATAGAGAACGTAACCTGTACAGATACATATACTATCAGTGCAAAAGCTTATAAATTAATGGAAGGGGTTTTCTCGTGAGTTTATTTCATTGTGATTTTCTGAAAGACTTAATTGGATCTTTTGTGAGAGTAAACAGGGGTGGTCCAGAATCTCAAAAAGGGACAATAGTCGCTGTATGTTCGGATTACTTTGTATTAAAGAATGAAAAAGGAGAGCTCTATTACTATCAGATTCGTCATCTGAAAAGTGTTACAAAAAATGCGAAAGATTGTAAAGCAGATGATTGTAGATGGTTGGAATGTGAAGAGGACTTTGAAAAGTTACTTCAAAGCTTCAAATATTGCTGGGTGAAAATTAATCGTGGTGGCCCAGAGAAAGTTGAAGGTATTTTACAAGATGTTTCTTGTGAATTTGTGACACTAATTGTAAAAGAAGAAGTTATATTAGTTGCAGTATCTCATATTAAGAGTGTAACAGTACCTTGTAGAGAGAGCGAAGAAAGCGAAAGTGAAAGCGAAAGTGAAAGTGATAATTCGGGTCGAGCTCGAGCACAAAGACAGTCAAGAAGAGGAAGATAATAAGAAAGGGGGATACAAATTTGGAAAGTGTATTATGTTGTGAGCAAATTAAAGGCTTAGTCGGTGAGACTGTAAAAGTAAATCTTCGTGGACCAGAGAGTCGAGTGGGGGTACTTGTATCGTTAGGAAGAGATTACCTTACATTACAACTTCCTCTTGGTGAATTAGTATATTACCAATTGAAACATGTGAAGAGTCTAGTTAAGAAAGTGAAAGAAAGTAAATGTGGCGATGGCTATGTTTCATGTTTCTGCTCTGATGATGATACTTTCGTCGATGTATTACGTGACTTGAAGTATAAGTGGGTAAAGATTAATCGTGGTGGCCCAGAGTGTGTGGAAGGATTATTAAGTGAAGTGCATGAAGAATGTATTACACTAGTAAACGGCGACGAAGTCATTTATATCATTAATTATCATATTAAGAGTGTGAGTCAAGTAGTGAAATGTAAAAAGAATGAAGATGAATAATGTTTAATAAATAAGAGGGGCATTATGAGGGAAAGAGAAGAACAATTTCTTATTTCGATAGTATGAAAAGGAATTACTTACTATTAAGACAAAACATTGCCCTGATTATTTTTTTGGAAACGGAAGATAGGAAAGTTGAAATTCATAGGAAGGAGGATATATATGAATGAGTTAAACAAAAGTATTGGGGAAAATATATATGTTAAATTAATCGGTGAAAAAAGATTTAAAGGTGTATTAATAGACGTAGGAAATGACATTATTGTTCTTTACAATGGACAAGACTATGTATATATATCTTTATATCATGTACAATACTATAAATTTTTAAGACCACATGACGAAGACATACTAAAACCAGATGTTGATTCTGTAATTAAGAGGGAATCCCCTTCAATTTCTTTGAGAAAAGTATTAAGTACTTCTAAAGGGATTTTTACAGAAGTTTATGTAGCAGGAAATGCTCCAATACATGGTTATGTTACAAGTGTGATGAACGACTATATTGTTTTTTATAGTCCAGTTTATAAAACGGTATATATATCTTTAAAGCATTTAAAATGGTTAATTCCGTATAAAGAAAACCAAGTACCGTATGCCCTCAATAAAAATGAACTCCCCGTAAATCCGTTAAATATTACATTAGCTAGAACATTTGAAGAACAGCTTATTAAAATGACTGGGAAAATTATGGTGTTTGATTTAGGTGAGGAGTCCAATAAAATTGGAAAAATGGCGAAAATTGATGAAGGTCATATTGAAATATCAAAAGCACGTGATGCAAAAATGTATGTGAATATTCAACATGTAAAATCCGTCCATTGTCCGTAGATTAGTTGGAAGGGCTGACTTTTTCTTTTATATGCAGAAGAAAAGGTCGAGCCTATTTGTTTTAGTTTAATTTGAAGATGAGGGGAAAAATGAATTGAATATAAACATAGTATAGTGTGATTTTTTAAAAGGTAACTTTACACTAACTTATAAAAATTGTGTACGAGCTATCTTTTTATGTATTCAATTTATTTTTTGAGGAGGAGCTGCTCAACTAATTTATTAAAGGGGTTTTGTTTGTGGAGCAGTTTCCTAATTCTTTATCAATTACATTGCTTGGTAGTGCTGGTGGAGCAGCAAAAGCAGTTTTAGCAATTTTAAATCAAGCGATAGCAAATGAAAAAGATCCAATTTATGAAGTATTAAAGAATGCCAAATTTCATTTGGTGGATATAAAACAAAAAGATAGGACTTATTATGATGAGTTGTTTTCGAATCTGAAAGGTCAATTATATTTATATGAAATAAACCTTCAAAATGTAGTGGAATTTAAAAAGCATTTAAAAGAAAAAAGAACGAGTGTTGTGATTGATGTTTCAGGGGCAGATACGATTAGAGTATTAAGCTGCTGTAATGAACTAGGAATTTGTTATATTAATTCAGCCTTGGAAAATGAGGCAGTAGATCAGGACGATAGCTTAATCGGCTTTCAGCTTACGGAAAGATATACAAGGTTTGAGAAGGAGAAAGAGAAATTTACAAATACAAAAGCGATTATAGGTTCCGGTATGAATCCAGGTGTTGTTCAATGGATGGCTGTTGAGCTTATGAAGGAACAACCAAATGAAAGGCCAAGAGCATGTTATATTGTAGAACATGACACATCATTTTTGAATGATACAGCACTTATAAAGCCACATACACTTTATGCTTCCTGGGCAGTAGAGCGATTTTTAGATGAAGCGATCTGGAGTTATCCGATGTATATGAGTCATCATCGTCCTCTTTACTTTTATGAAGATGTATATGCTTCAGAGTATAAAGTGAAGTTAGGAGAAAAAGAATTCTATGGTTGTTTAATGCCACATGAGGAAGTATTAATTTTAGGGAAAAATTTCAATATGGAAGTTGGTTTTCTTTACCGAATTAATGAGTATACAACAAATATAATTAGACAGAACTTAGATCAAGTAGAAGATTTATGGAACTGGAATCGTAAAGTGTTTAATCCAGCGGAAGAAGAGGTTGCTGGAGAGGACTTGGTCGGTGTGTTACTCGTTTATGAAAATAGTGAGACATATATGTATAATGTGATGAATAGTAGCCAAGTTTTTCGTAAATATAAAACGAATGCAACGTATTTTCAGGTAGGGTGCGGGATTTATGCGGGCTTGTCCAGTTTACTTTTAGATCAATTTGAACAAGGTGTTTATTACGTCGAGGAGCTGTTATTAAATACAGAAAGTAAGTACGGTGAGTATTTAAATCTATATATGAAGGATTTTGTAATGGGGCATAATAATTTTACGGATGGATTGTTACATGACAGGGTAAGATGGATGTAAGTTGTTACCAAAAGGAAGGAGAAATCTCCTTCCTTTCATTATTATAAGGTTAAATATTGCCCTGAAAGCAATTTCATACTTATACTTTAAGGAGATAACAATGAAAGTTTTTTGTATCGATCAAGGGGAGTTTTTATATGAATAAATACAAGAGCTTGATTTATGAAGAAAGAAGAGCCTTAAAGGTATTTATATTATTATTTTATATTATATTCTTTTTATATGACGCTATATATTATTTTGTATATCCTGCTATGAATATTAGTGGAACAGCGGTAGGTTGGCCAGAAGGTGGTCTTGGGATAGGTGTGCCTATATTTGTAATAGCATTATTTCCTATTTCTATATATCTTCAAAAAAGAGGGTATGTATATTCTGTAAAATATTTATTTTTATTTGGGTACATGTTTATCAATCTTGTGAATAATTTAATGATTTATTTGCGAACGGATAGACCTTTTGAACATGGCAGTATGGTAGAAATGTTATTAATTTTATTTGCCCCAGTTTTCGTGAATAAAAAATACTTTTATTTAGTGTCCTTTAGTGTAATTGGAAAGTACGTATTTTTCACATTGCTATTACAAGATTTAAAAGTGATAATTCCACTTGTTTTATGTGTATTTTATTTCATTATTTCACATTCTTTATTAAAACGATTTCAATCTTATGTAAGAACAGTGGTTGAAATGATGAACAATATGAAAGAGACGGAAAATTTAGCTGTGATTGGGACTATGTCTACAACAATTGCCCATGAAATTCGAAATCCGTTAACAGCGTTAAAAGGGTTTACACAAATGCAAAAAGAAAGAAATCCAACTGATACGATGAGCTACGACATTATGCTACAAGAAATTGAAAGAGTCAATGGATTTGTTAGTGAATTGATGTTGTTAGGAAAACCAAAGCCAACAAATTATGAAAGGTGTAATATACGAGACATCCTTCTATATGTTGTGCATCTAATGGAAAGTTATGCAACGCAATATAGAGTTAAATGTCATTTACAAGTAGATGGGAATTTACCGGCTATAAACGGTGATGACAAGCAATTAAAACAAGTGTTATTAAATATCATTAAAAATGGAATAGAATCAATGCCAGAGGGGGGAGAAATTCATATTCGTGCATATCAAAAAACGCAAGGACATTTGTGTATTTCTGTTGAAGACCAAGGATTTGGTATAGAGAATGAGAAGTTAGAAAAAATCGGCAAGGCGTTTTACACAACAAAGGAGACTGGTACAGGACTTGGGTTAATGATTACATATAAAATTATTAAGGAACATCAAGGGAGTATCACGATCCAAAGTAGTGTAGGAGTAGGAACGAAAGTAGAAATTTTTTTGCCGACCTTTTAATGTATTGGGAGAAAAGATTTTTCAGAAAAGTGTTCTTGTTGTGTAAATATAAACATTTTATAAAATGTTTCAAGAAGGGTTTTTTTTATAAAATACTTCGTTTATAATGGAGGAAAATATCGACATGAGATTGATTGCTCATGTAGCGGTTCAGTAGTGTTATGAAAAGATAAGAAGGGGTGCACACGCATCCTTTTTTCTATGCAGATATTATGAAAGAGGTGGTATGATGGAATTAACATTAAATTCGACTGTATGTTTACACACGATTCAATTTCGAAAAGAGCAAAAGAATTATATTGTAAAAGATACAATTACAGGAGAAAAATATGAAATGCCGCCACTTTGGATTGATGCATTGGCAATGATGCGTGACGGTTTTTTATTGGGGGAAATTGAGGAGAAATTAAAAGAAGAGTATCCATCCGAAGAAGTGAATATGTTAGCATTCACGAGGCAACTGTTAGAACTAGAACTTGTTGAAATGGTAGATGGAGAAGAGATAGCTTGCACAAAGAAGAAAGAGATAGATTGTTTAGCTTGGGTGCGTCCCCGTGTGGAACAATTCTTTCTTAATTTAAATAGAAAATATAGAAGCAAAGACCAATAGTGGCCTTTGCTTTTTTTATAGGCTGTGTTTAAAAAATAACAGCAAATGCTCTTGCGAAAGCACCGTCACTATTTTTAATTTTTAAAGGTGCTGCTGAGAAAAAGAAACGTTTTGTTTCGATAGCATCTAGATTTGTTAAGTTTTCAATTAAGTAAATATTATTCCCTAGTAATATGTGATGAATCGGTGATGTTTCTGTTGTGACTTCATCAGGAGAAATGAAATCTAAACCGATAGATTTTACTTTTAATTGCACTAGTTCTTTAGCTAATTCTTCAGAAAGATAAAATGCTTCCTTCTCATAAGCTTCTGTATTCCATTTGGTGGATAGATTAGAATGAAAAATAACAATATCACCTTCTTTTATGTCAGTATTATGCAATACTGCCTTAGGTAATTTTCGCTCTTGAATATGTGTTACATCTATAAGAACAGCTTCACCTACAAATTGATCCAGCGGTAATTGATCGATGGTCGTTGCGCCTGAAATAAAATGCGCAGGAGCATCACAATGCGTGCCAACATGAACGACAGAATGAAAATCTGTAACTTGATAGCCTGATTCTTCAACACTTGTAACAGCTTCTAGTTGTATTTTAGGTGTTCCAGGAAATTGAGACATATTATTTTCAAATGTTTGTGATAAATCAATTACTTTCATTTTACATACCTCCAATATATGTTTTTCAAATAATAAAAAGCTCATCCTTCAGTATCAAGAAAGATGAGCTTTACATGCTAGTTGAGTTTTATCTTCCAAAATGCAATGCATTTTGCAGGAATTAGCACCTATTCAGTTTGTATAAACTGAGGTTGCTGGGCTTCAAAGGGCCGGTCCCTCTGCCTCTCTTGATAAAGAAGTATTCAGTTTTTTAAAATCGGAATTTTCCGATAGTTAAATTGTAATTCATTTCCTTTTTGTGTGCAATACAAAATAGGTATTCACCCAAATAAAGCCGCTCGCATATTGTAGCTTATGTAAATAGAATGCTGCGAAGGAGTGAGTGCAGTGACAGGAAATGTATTGAATTATTATGCTGGTGGTAATACAGCTAGGGGATTTCACAATTTATACGAAGAGAATTTAAAAGGATTAGACAGATTATTTATCTTAAAGGGTGGCCCAGGAACGGGAAAATCTTCTTTAATAAAGGCAATAGGTCGTGAATGGGTTGGAAAAGGATATGATATTGAATTTTTACATTGTTCTTCTGACAATAAATCGGTTGATGGTGTAATCATCCCACAATTAAAAGTAGGAATTGTTGATGGGACATCACCGCATGTTATTGAGCCAAAAATGCCAGGAGTTGTTGAAGAGTATATAAATTTAGGAATTGCTTGGGACTCAGATAAACTAAGAAAGCAGAAGTTAGAAATTGAAAGATTTGTTTCAGAAGCAAGCAAAGCTTTTCAGTCTGCTTACGCACGTTTTAAAGAGGCATTGGTTATACATGATGAGTGGGAGAAGATATATATTGATAATATAGATTTTAATAAAGCAAATGAACTAACCGATCAGCTAATCCAGAAATTATTTGCAGATAAAAGCGGGAGACAATCGCTTGTAAAACATCGTTTTTTAGGAGCTGCTACACCGAAAGGAGCAGTTGATTTTGTCCCTAATTTAACAGAAGGGTTACCACATCGTTATTTTATAAAAGGGCGCCCAGGTTCTGGAAAATCAACGATGCTCAAAAAGTTAGCTAAGGCAGCTGAAGAAAAAGGGTTTGAAGTTGAAGTATATCATTGCGGATTTGACCCGAATAGTCTTGATATGGTTATCGTAAGAGAATTAGGTTTTGCAATTTTTGATAGCACCGCACCACATGAATATTTTCCAAGTCGCGAGGGTGATGAAATTATTGATATGTATGCCCTTATTGTTACGCCAGGGACGGATGAGAAATATGCGAAGGAAATTCGTGATGTTTCCATTCAATATAAAGCAAAAATGAATGAGGCGATGTCTTTCTTAGCGAAAGCAAAATCGATTCGTGATAAATTAGAACGAATTTATATTGCTGCTATGGATTTTTCAATAGTAGATGCATATAAAGAGGAGATTCAAAAAGAGTTTGAACGAATTGCTGCTACTGTAATTGAAAAGCAACAATAGACGTTTCATTAGGCTGTCAGTAATTTCTGACAGTTTTTTTAGTATGTAGTAAAATTAATAGTGTATTGTCGAATTTCCAAGGAAATAATCAAAAAATGGAGATGTTATGAAATGAGAGAGAAAATCGATTTGGAGTTAGAAAGAATTGAAAAAGAGAATGATGTAAAAATTTTATTTGCGGTGGAATCAGGGAGTCGTGCTTGGGGGTTTCCATCGAAAGATAGCGATTATGATGTTAGGTTTGTTTATATACATCCGGTAGAATGGTATTTATCAATTCATGACAAACGAGATGTAATTGAATATCCAATTAGTGATGATTTAGATATAAGTGGTTGGGATATTAAAAAGGCGTTGCAACTATTCGCGGAGTCGAATCCAGCTTTACTTGAGTGGATTCGATCACCAATTTTTTATTCGAAAAACTCTAATTTTCCAGAACTACTTCAACAGATGAGTGAGAAGAATTTTGATCCAAAAGCAACGATATATCATTATTTACATATGGCGTCGAAAAATTATCGTGAATTTTTGCAAGGTGAGAATGTAAAGCTGAAAAAGTACTTTTATGTATTACGTCCTATTTTAGCTTGTAAGTGGCTAGAAGAGAAAGCAGCTTTACCACCTGTAGAATTTGATCGATTGATTACAGAATTACCATTAGAACGTAGTGTATTAGATGAGATTGAAAAGTTGTTAATAAAGAAAAAAGCAGGTACTGAATTAGATGTTGGATTGAAAATTAAGGTGCTAAATCAATTTTTAGAAGAACAAATTCATTACTATCAGCAATATGTAAAAGGAATTGAAAAGGGATCAGGGATTGATATTGAAATTTTAAATACACTATTTCGAGACATGCTGTTTGAAGCATATGAAAAAGAGCACAAGTAATGAAGTGACCCCTAAAAGTTAGACACGGTTATTTCATTAGGCAGCTTGATAAAAGTGAGTCCGGTATTGTACCGGGCTCATTTTTAATTTTGCCTTAATCCGTTTCGTATTATAATAATCTATATATTTTTCTAATTCTATTTTAAAGTGCTCTACATTTTCAAATTCTTTTATGTAGAGGAACTCCGACTTCATAATC